>JACDAY010000137.1 GCA_013695195.1 Blastocatellia bacterium
TGAGCGTGTGGGTGAACCTTTGAAGAACAAAATAAAGTTTGAACTCAGATCGGGAGTCGAGAATATTATTTGAAACCAGAATATAAGATTGGTGACCAAATAGAAGTCACGATCAAAAAAATTGTCCCGCAGGGACTCGGGTTGGCATTCGCCGAAAATCTCACGGTGTTCGTACCGCTGTCCGCAACGGGCGATACGCTTCGCGTCCGCATAAATCAGCTAAAAGGAAAAACCGCTTTTGCCGAGATTGAAGCGATTATCGAGTTATCGCCAACAAGGATTGAACCGCCGTGCCCGTACTTCGGAAGATGCGGCGGCTGTGATTTTCAGCAGATGAATTATGAAACGCAGCTCGAAGAAAAGGTAGGCATAATCCGCGACTGCCTGCAGCGTATCGGAAAAATCGATTTTGAAAACGATATCCCGATTATCGCCAGCCCGAAAGAGTTCGGGTATCGTTCACGCGCGCAATGGCATCTGGAAACGCGGCAGAAAAAGCTTGGCTATTTTAAGCGCAACTCGCACGAAATAATCGACATCGAGCAATGTCCGAAACTTGTATCCGAACTTAATAAAACTATTGAAAGTCTGCGGAAAAACTCGAATTGGGAGACTTTTTGGAGCGATCGCGCCGGAATCGAAGCGGCTGCCGGTGACGGCGGGAGGGTTTCCCTATATTCGCCGGAAATTATGGAACCGGTCGAGGAGATCTCTTTCACGGCTAAAGACGAAAAATATTTCTACTCGGCGCAAAGTTTTTTCCAGGGCAATCAATTTTTGATCGCGCAACTGGTTGAAACCGCCTTGAAAGATGCGGCTGGCGAAACGGCGCTCGATCTTTTTTGCGGCGTTGGGCTGTTTACGCTGCCGTTAGCGAGGCGGTTCCCGCAAGTTATCGGAGTGGAAGACAACGCGCGGGCAATTGATTTTGCCGGAAAAAATGCTAAAAACGCGGGGCTCGTAAACGTCCGGTTTATCCGCGATAATGTTGGTAGCTTTTTGTCGGGACACAACTTGGAAAACACCGAATTTGTTTTGCTCGATCCGCCGAGGGCAGGCACGGAGAAAGCGGTAATATTGAACATCATAAAGCTGAGGTCGAAACATATCTCTTATATTTCCTGCGAGCCCTCGATTTTGGCACGAGACCTGC
Organism: Blastocatellia bacterium; assembly: GCA_013695195.1. Lineage (GTDB taxonomy): Bacteria > Acidobacteriota > Blastocatellia > Pyrinomonadales > Pyrinomonadaceae > OLB17. Next base: position 1,154 of record JACDAY010000137.1, read on the forward strand.
GGATTTTTCTCGACAGCGGGTACGCGATCGAATCGATCACCGCTCTCGACCTGTTTCCGCAAACTCACCATGTCGAAACCGTCGTTAGGTTAAATTTAATATAACCAAACTTTTTACCCGATCAAATCGTTTACTTCATCAGATACTTACGTTTGAACAAACCGAGACCTCTGAATTAAACTTGATCTATGGCAAAGAAAAAAGATGACGCGGGAAGTGAATCGACCGCGGTAGCAAAAGGCCTTTTCGTCCGCTGCCGGTATTGCGGACAAAAGAATTCGGTCAAGGCCGATTATAAAAACAACAGTGCAAATTGCGGACGCTGCAAGCTCCCGCTGTCAAACGAGCCGCACAAAAAGTTTGCCGATCTCGGCAAGCATGAATATATACACCCGGCGGACAGCAAGGCTCTGGCGGCTTTGAAAGCGATTCCAGGCATAGATACGGCGTTGAAAAAACTGCTTGCCGTGACGGGCGAATCGGCTATTCGCGTAATGTTTATGGCTACAGCTGTTAAGGTAACGCCGAAACAGTGTCCCGATCTGCACGCGAAGCTGCAAATCGCGTGCACAACGCTTGGCGTGGACATGCCCGACCTTTTTATCCAGCAAAATCCAATGGTCAATGCGTTTACCGGCGGTGTCGAAAAGCCGGTGATCGTTCTCCATTCGGCATTGATCGAACGACTGAGCGACGAAGAAACCTTGGCCGTAATAGCGCATGAAGTAGGACATATCCATGCCGAACACGTGCTCTATTTAACGGCGGCACGGCTGATGGAAGCATTGGCAAATCTTTCGGTAGCGAGGCTGATCCCGGGTTCGGAGATCGTCAAGTTCATAATCTCTGCCGGAATAGGTGGTGCATTGCTCGCCTGGGCAAGACGTGCCGAATTGTCATGCGACCGGGCCGCCTTGCTTGTCGTGCAGGACCCGCATGTGATCGGCAGAACGATGATGAAGCTTGCCGGCGGCACATTTGCCTCGAAGATCGACTACGATCTTTTTTTGGAGCAGGCCCGCGAATTTCAAAAGAATTATGACGAGAAAAAACTCGACAAATTCTGGGCGGATATTATCAACGCCGGACTGTCGCACCCTTTCCCGATCTGGCGCGTTTCCGAAATTTTAAAATGGGTCGAAGACGGACAGTATAAAGATTTGATGAAAAAGAATTAGGTTTGAGTTCACGCTTCAGCGTGTCTTAAACCGGTAAGACACGCTGAAGCAAAGCGATTATGCTGATTGTTTTAACCACAACTTCAAGCTTTGAAGAAGCGGAGAAACTGGCGGAGCTGATTGTCAACGACAAACTCGCGGCATGCGTGCAAATCCTGCCGCAGATGACTTCGATTTATTTTTGGGTAGGCAAGATTGTAAGAGAGGCCGAACATCTACTGCTGATCAAGACTTTGGAAGAAAAGTTCATGGAATTGGAAACGTTTTTGTCGCTCAATCACCCATATGAGGTGCCTGAGATCGTCGCATTGACCGCTGAAAATGTCTCGGAAAAATATTTAGAATGGATGACGGATTATTTACAGTAGATCCGCTTTCTTGACCTTTTCGCTAGCGCCGGAGGTTTTTATGATGAAGTCGACGGCGTCCTTAGGCGAATCGGTCAGGTGAATAAGGCCAAGGTCTTCGGGCGCGATGTTTTTCTCATTGAGCATTGTCGAGGTGACCCACGCAAGAAGACCCCGCCAATACTGCGACCCAAAGAGCACGACCGGGAAGTTGCGTATCTTTCGTGTTTGAATCAACGTCAAAGCCTCGAAAAGCTCGTCCATCGTGCCGAAACCGCCCGGGAAAATTATGTAAGCGTTGCTATATTTGATAAACATCGTCTTGCGGACGAAGAAGTATTTGAACGACAGCGATTTGGTTTGATAAGGGTTGGGACTTTGCTCGAAAGGCAGCTCGATGTTGCATCCGACCGAGACTTTGCCCACCTCGAACGCCCCTCGGTTTGCCGCCTCCATAATTCCCGGCCCGCCTCCGGTGATGATCTCAAAATCAGCCTCCGCCAGCAGCCGCGCGGTTTCGCGGGCTGCGATATACATTTCGTCTGTTTCAGGCGTGCGTGCCGATCCGAAGATCGAAACTCCACGAATTATTGTTGCCAGACCGTCAAAACCACCGACAAATTCACCCATAATGCGGAACACACGCCACGAATCCGATGTTTTATAGTCATCTTCCGGCTCAGGCGAGCGCAGCAAAACCTCGTCATCCGTCAATTGCCAATAATCCGGGACGTCTTCAAGCTGCTTCGCTTCGGCAACCGTCTTCGGCTCCGCGGGTTTTAGCTTGTCTTTCTTTTTTTTCGGTTTATTCGCGTCTGTTTCAGCCATCTTTTAAATACGGAATGCGGAATGCGGAATGCGGAGCAGAATTTCTTTCCGCACTCCGCATTCGACATTCCGCATTCACTAGACTCCCATAATATTGTAACCGCAATCAACGTAGATCGTTTCGCCTGTAATTCCACTGGCGAGGTCACTTACCAGAAACAAGGCGGTGTTGCCGACCTCGCTTGCCTTAACGTTACGTTTTAAAGGCGAGCGTTCGCCGACGTAGGTGAGCAGCGAGCCCATGTTTTTGACGCCGCGGGCGGAGAGCGTATTGATCGGCCCGGCACTAATCGCGTTTACACGGATATTCTGTTTCCCGAGGTCCGCGGCGAGATAACGCGTCGAAGCTTCGAGGGCTGCTTTCGCGACTCCCATCACGTTGTAATTCATCACTACTTTTTCGGCTCCGTAGTAACTCATTGTAAGGATGCTGCCACCATCTTTCATCAATAACGAGGCACCGAGCGCAAGCTGGGTCAACGAAAAAGCGCTGATCTCAAGCGCCGTCAAAAACGCTTCACGCGTGGTCGTCACGAATTCACCTTCCAGAGCCTCGCGCGGTGCAAAAGCAATGGAATGAATAAGAAAATCGAGCTTCCCGTATTTTCGCCCGACGGCTTCGAATGCCGCATCCACTTCTGACTGATTAGTTACATCGCATGGCAACACTAGCGAATCCGGTAATTCGGACGCGAGTTTTTCGACGTTCTCCTTCAAACGCTCGCCCTGATATGTGAAGGCCATTTTTGCTCCGCGCTCGGAGCAAGCA
>JACDAY010000143.1 GCA_013695195.1 Blastocatellia bacterium
CTGCCCACGGATAACATGAGTTATTTCCATCTCAATGTCGTCGCAGACGACCGCCAGATTGTAGAGTGGATGCGAATCGGAACGCAGAAGAACGAGGTCTTCCGTGTCGTTGTAATCGCGTTCCTGCAGGCCGTAAACAGCATCTTCAAAAACGGTTTTGCCGGTTTCGGGAACCTTTAGACGAACGGCAAACGGTTCTCCGGCCGCCGCTCTCGAATCGGATTCCTCTTTAGAAAGTTCACGATACGGATTGTCGCGCATGTTCTTTTCGCCCTGGTTTTGCCGCGCGCGGTCTGCAATTACTGCTTTAACATCCTGGCCGGACGCTTCTGCCTTTGGCGTAAAATCGCGATAAGCCTTGCCTTCTGCGAGTAGTTTCAGAGCAGTCGCGCGATGCTTATCGGCATTGTTGGATTGGAAAACGATCTCTTCGTCATGTTCCAATTCGAGCCATTTCAGGCCTTCAAGAATTGAGCGGGTGGATTCCTCGGTCGAGCGTGCAAGATCGGTGTCTTCAATGCGAAGCAGGAACTTGCCGCCCGTTTTGCGTGCGTAAAGATAGTTAAAAAGCGCGGTTCGGGCGGAACCGATATGTAAATAGCCCGTCGGGCTGGGAGCGAATCTTACTCTTGTCGTCATACTTTTCACGCAAACGCGATGTAACTGGGTAATGCGAAAGTTTGAGATCAATCCGTGTTGATTTGAGTTATTTAGGGGTTCAGGTTTATATATTTTTTATGGAACCACGAAATAACACAGAAAAGCACGAAACAAATCGAAAGAGCAAACCCTCTGTCCAAACTGCCAGTATCGGAAATGGATTGTTTTCCATCAACTATTTCCGTTATACTAAATAAGAAAAGCTATCAGACTTTGAAGCCTGATAGCCAAATCCGCTAACCAAGATCACCAGACGTAGTGGCGGAGACGACAGGATTCGAACCTGTGGTACCCTTTTGAGGTACAACGATTTAGCAAACCGCCGCTTTCAGCCGCTCAGCCACGTCTCCGTTCATGCCATAATAAGCACTTTTTAATTCTAGCCGAAGGGCAAACTTTGTCAAGTTGGCGGCATCACACTGTCTAAGGCAAGACAGTCGCTCGGTGCTTGACACATTTGTATTTTATCGGGAAAATATCAAAGTCGCTTGGAACAGCTTCTTTTTTAACAATTTTGTTGCGGATTTCTGATGCTTTGTCGCAACATACTTTCGTCGAACCTCCCCAATAAGCCGACTTTTTATTGAATGAGTGTTTTCACACGATCAAAAAATTTTCTGATACCGCTGATGGTTTTGCTTGCGTTGCTTTCGAATGCATTTGCAGCTATGCCTGATGCCGCCGCAGAGGCAGTTGAGAAAAGCGGCAATCTCGGCGTGATCAAAGGCATAGTTCGCGATCACGGCGGAAGCCCGATCGCAGATGCAACGGTCGCCATCTTTCGCACAGGCACGTCTAAACTGCTGAAACAAGTTCGCTCGGCGTCGGACGGAAGTTTCCTCGCGAAAATCCTGCCGGGCACATACACGATTTTAGCTGTCGCTGAAGGTTTTAATCCGGTAACTTTGCAGCAGATAGAAGTAAACGGCGCGTCGCAGCTCAACTACGGATTTAAACTCGAGCGTTCAGGATCGGGAAACACCCTGCCGGAAAAGAAGCTTGACCGCAATAATCCCAAGTGGGTTATCAGGTCGGCTCAAACCAGCAGATCGATCTATCAGAATCGCGAAGGCAATGCGCCGGCTGACGAAAACATTGTTGCTAAAGTTGCCGCGCAAGAGGCCGAAGTTGACGGCTCCGAGGCGAAAAGCAGCGATAGACGCGGGCAAACGGTAATAGAAAATTATTTTGCTGGAACGGAAGACGGCGCATACGCGGGACTCAATTTCGCCACGAATATGCATGTCGCCGAGAATGCCGACATCGTTTTTGCAGGCCAGGCCGGCATTGGCAAAGGCGCACCGCAGCGGTTTGAAACCCAGGTAAAATTTCGTCCGTCGGACAGCCACCAAATTCGTCTGAACACATCATTCGGTATTCTCGGCAGTATCGATACGGAGAATGAAGAACGATCGCTCTCGCAGTTTTCTGTTC
>JACDAY010000176.1 GCA_013695195.1 Blastocatellia bacterium
TTATTCGATTTACCGAGAGCCGTAATCAAATTTCCGCTAATGATGACGGTCATGTCCGATTTCGGCGACGCGCCGGTCATATCAATAACCGTAACGTGCGTTAAGACAAGCGGTTTCATCTGCGCGATAATTATTTGCGGAAGCAAAACGATTAAAAATAAAGCAAATAGTTTCCTCATATTTTTTCCGTCAAACTTTGATTTTTGACTAAATGCGACTGCAAAAATTCCAGCCAGTCGTCCATTCCCGCGTTCGCCGTGGCCAAATCTCCGACAAGCGCGGCAACGCGCCATATCGCCGCACCGCGAAAGCCGGGTTATGCCCCATAAAGACAAAAGCCCCACGGCAAAAGCCTGAACCGTAAAATTGCTTCGGCCCGCATCGATCCGGTAAAGCCTTTCTGAGTTTTCCGGCCCGCCATTCATAAAACGCTTCTCACCGCCCGCCGCACCATTTCGGCCGTCAACCCATAAACGAGATGCGCGGCGAGAGCGGAAGCAAGAATCGAAGGCGGATATTCATCCGCTGATTTCGACAAACCCAGCAGAGGCACAACGATCTCATCCGCGCCGACCCAAATTAAAGCGCCGAAAGGTATTCCCGCTCCTTTTGTCGCCGCCGGCAAAAACTCAGCCGCCACGCCATATACTGCGCCCATCGAAATTCCGTAAGAATAATGAAGCGCTGTGCCTGCCGTATCTTTTCCGCTTTCGGTCAGTTTGCGGCCGAAGACTCCGACGGAAATTGTTTGAGCAAGCCGTTCCGCTGAATCGTCGTCCGCGTCCTCCGCACCGTGGTTTTCCAGCATCCGTCCCGCGCCGTGATGCGGTGCTCCCGCCTGCAAGGATTGCGCGCCGTGCGAGCGTTCCTCTCCGGTTATCATTTTACCCAGAGCTTTTTGGAACTGATTCATTACGACCGCAGCCACCAGACCGCCTATTATCCCTGCCGCCAATCCCTTTAATACATCCGCGTCGCGATGCGCGATTGTTTGTTTAACGTCTTTCATATACTTAACCGATTTAATTACCGTCTACAATAAGCTGAAACCCGACTCATTACCATTTTCCACCTTTTCTGGTTGTCGTTTCAATATGACGTCTCCTTCGGATAGGGCTACGTTGTACTGATCTTGATATACCTCTTTATGTCAGGCAGGCTCACGATCACTAATGCGGCTACCCCGAGCAAAGCTATTCCGCCGAATACGCCCAACATACCAACTCCCGACGATTTGTGCCACTTCGCTGCTCCAGCGGTCCTTATCGTCCGGATGAATGTGATTATACAAACGCACAGGATCGTTCAGCCATTCTTTCTGCGTATAGCCGAGCACAGCTTCGATCTGCGGGCTGACATACGCCTCGGCAAAGCTCTTGTCGAAAAATGCAATAAAAACGACCGCCGGAATTTGCTCGACCAGGATGCGGTAGATCTCGGTAACACCGGGAAGGTCATCTTTTGATTCGGAAACGTTATCGCGTGTCGAATCGGCTGTGAAAAAGACACTCGCAAGCTGGGCAAGAGTATTTTCCGCATCCCGAAGTTCGCCCGGCAGAGTTTCGCCCTCAGCCGAAAAATCGTTTCTGCTGGTTAATGTCGTAGCTTTTGCAAAACTATTACTTCTCAAATGTTGTCTAATTTTCTGTTGCCGATTAAAAATAAAAGCAAGATTTGATAATACTATTGTTTGCTGTTTACCTAAAAATGGATATTTTATGCCTGAGAAGTTTGCTTATCGAAGCTTATTTCTCACCGAGTCGTGCATTTCGACAGGAACAGGAGTCGTCCTATATAGCATTAGAAACCATTGGAGGAAGGTCTTGCAGATGGTTTGTCCCAAATCAATCATGTTGCCTTGTAGTGAATGTACTTTAAACTCGGTACTACGTTCATTTATACTCTAAATCTATGTCCGAATCGCCGACAATCGAATCGCTTCAAAACGAAGTCAGGTTTTTTCCGCCGCCGGCCTATTTTGCAGCAAGTGCTCAAGTTAAAAGCTTTGAGGAGTACGAAAAGCTTTATGCAGAAGCCGCTGCTGATCCCGAAGCATTTTGGGCGGAGCAGGCGGAACAGCTTTATTGGTTCAAGAAATGGGACACGATTCTTGAATGGAATGAGCCCTTTGCCAAATGGTTTGCAGGCGGAAAAACAAACGTTTCGTACAATTGTCTCGACCGCCATCTGGAAACGGAGCGCAAAAACAAAACTGCGATTATTTGGGAAGGAGAACCGGGCGAGATTCGGACATTGACTTATGAAGAGCTTCATCGCGAAGTCTGCAAATTTGCGAATGTTTTGAAAAATCTCGGCGTCCGCAGCGGCGACAGAGTGGCGCTTTATATGCCTCTTGTGCCGGAGCTTGCGATCGCAATGCTGGCCAGCGCGCGGATCGGCGCGACGCATACGGTTATATTCGGCGGCTTTTCGGCTGACGCTATCCGTGATCGTGTAATTGATTGCCAATGCAAAATTATCGTTACCGCTGACGGCGGTTTTCGGCGCGGGAAAGAAATTAAACTGAAGGAGATTGTCGATAACGCCGTCGTACAGTGTCCTTCCGTTGAAAACGTTGTGGTCTTTGGACGCACCGGCTCGGACGTTTTAATGCATCCCGGACGCGACCACTGGTGGAGCGTTCTGATGGAAACTGTCGACGAAAATTGTCCGGCGGAAGAGCTTGATGCGGAACATCCGCTTTTTATTCTTTATACATCCGGTACGACCGGAAAACCTAAAGGAATTTTACACACAACCGGCGGTTATCTGACCCAAACCTCATATTCCGCGAAGCTCGTATTCGACTTGAAGGACGACGACGTTTATTGGTGCACCGCCGACATCGGCTGGGTTACGGGACATAGCTACGTCGTTTATGGGCCGATGGCAAACGGCGCGACCGTTTTTATGTACGAAGGAGCTCCGAATTTTCCGGATTTCGACAGGTTTTGGGACATTATCGACCGTCATCGGATCAGCATCTTTTATACGGCGCCGACAGCGATCCGCGCGTTCATAAAATGGGGCGAGCAATATCCTCTGAAACATGATCTCTCGTCCTTAAGGCTTCTCGGCTCCGTCGGCGAACCGATAAATCCCGAAGCGTGGATGTGGTACCACAAAGTTATCGGCAAGGAAAAATGCCCGATCGTCGATACGTGGTGGCAGACCGAGACAGGCGGGATCATGATTTCGCCGCTTCCCGGTGCAACGCCGACCGTGCCCGGTACCGCAACGCGTCCGCTTCCGGGAATTTTGGTCGATGTCGTCAACAAGTCCGGTGTTTCCGTTGACACAAACGAAGGCGGTTATCTGGTCGTGAAAAAACCGTGGCCGTCGATGCTGCGCACAATTTGGGGCGATGACGACCGTTATAAACGAACATATTGGTCCGACATCCCGCACTGTTATTTTGCCGGTGACGGAGCCAGGCGCGACGAAAGCGGTAATTACTGGATAATGGGCCGCGTAGACGATGTAATAAATGTTAGCGGGCACCGGCTTGGTACTGCAGAAATCGAGTCCGCCCTCGTCTCGCACGAAGCTGTTGCGGAAGCGGCTGTCGTTGGGCGCCCCGACGATCTGAAAGGCCAGGCAATTGCTGCGTTTGTAACACTAGAAGGCGGCCGGAGCGGCAGCGACGAACTAAAGACCGAATTGCGCGCACATGTAACAAGGGAAATCGGTTCACTGGCAAAACCCGATGATATTCGATTTACCGATACTCTTCCAAAAACACGCTCTGGTAAGATAATGCGCCGCTTGCTCCGCGATATAGCATCTGGCACAAGCGAGGCCGGCGATGTAACAACGCTGGAAGATATTTCTGTTTTAGACAAGCTGCGACAGGAGGAGGAGTAACTGTATGTATAGGTTAGATTCTTGGCTCCGCGAGGAGCCAGCTGTTTGTAGAACAATCGTCAAGCTAAATCATGAGTTCCGTAGGAACGCCCCATTTTATTCGTTCCCACGGAACTACGATAATTTCTGATGTTAATGCTGCAAACAGCTCGTTCCTAGTGGAAATTTAGAGAATTTCCTTATCTCAACGGAACTTAGTAAGATGGAATAATATCGAACTAAGCGAAATTATTATCATATGGAAAACAAAACTTTGGAAACCGCGACGCTGGCCGCTGGATGCTTTTGGTGCGTCGAGGCGGTTTTTGACGATTTGAAAGGCGTCGAGGATGTCGTTTCAGGTTATTCGGGCGGTCACAAGGAAAATCCGACTTACAAGGAAGTTTGCTCCGAAACGACCGGGCACGCCGAAGTGGTACAGATAAAATTCGATCCGGAAGAACTATCTTTCAGTGATCTGCTGCGGGTATATTTCACCGTTCATGACCCGACAACGCTTAATCGTCAGGGCGGAGATGTCGGAACCTCGTATCGTTCCGCGATCTTTTATCATTCACAAGAGCAGAAGAAGTTTGCCGGGGAAGTGATCGGCGAAATTACCGAAGAGGGAATTTACGACAACCCGATTGTTACCGAAGTTACGGCTTTCGATAAATTCTATCCGGCGGAAAATTATCATCAGGAGTATTTTGCAAATAATCCGAATCAACCTTACTGCGCGGCGGTCGTCGCGCCGAAAGTGGCTAAATTCAGGCAGAAGTTTGTTAGTAAACTAAAAAAATAAAGGTAATTCCTATAAACAATTGTTAATGTGCAGCTCAAAGTTAATAGTTCGGGCCGCACTTGTTAACTATGCACTGTCAACTTCGAACTAGTGTTCGAAAAATCTCTTCAAAATCTTCCGGCATCACATGGCGACAAGTTTCCAGGGCTTAGCAAGTTTCCCGAAAAATTTCAATCTCTAAGATGATCGGATGAGGATTTCCTATTTTCGTCGGGGATAATATCGTATTTTCACGCTATTTTCATTGCATCTTTTAAACTTTTCGTTCAAAATTCGCTAAACATAATTTCTATATGTGGTTTTCAAGCGGTTCTCGCATTACTTGCAGGTTTCATCTTTGGGCTCGATCCTAAAATTATGAGTACATCGCTTTTTCGCAAAAAGTCTATCGCTCAGATCCAGTCGGATGCGGCGGCGGGGATGACCGAGCATGCGCAGGAAGGCGTCGGAGGCGAAGGCGGCGGCCTTCGGCGGACACTGGGCGTTTTTGATCTCACATTGATGGGAATTGCCGCGATCGTTGGCGCCGGAATTTTTGCGATGATCGGGAAGGCTTCATACAACGGCGGCCCGGCGGTAGCATTGCTCTTTGTTTTTACGGCATTCGCATGCGGCTTTTCCGCGCTCTGCTATGCTGAGTTTGCCTCGCGAATTCCGGTTGCAGGCTCGGCTTACACATATGCATACGCTTCGATGGGCGAGTTTATTGCGTGGATAATCGGCTGGGATTTGATCGTGGAATACGCTATTGGCAACATTGCCGTTGCGATCTCGTGGAGCGATTATTTTACGGGACTTTTGAAAGGTTACGGTATCAACTTCCCGCTTCATTTTACGATGGATTTTCTGACGGCAAAACGCGGCTACGCTGCAGTTCAAGACGCCGCTGCGGGCGGCGCTGCGATCGATACCCTTGCAGCAGGTTGCCGAAGCGCGGACGCGGCCGTCAGCTGCAATCAGTTCGATGCCTACACCGCCTGGCTTAATTCGCCGAATATTGCCGGAATTCCGATCGTTGCCGATATTCCGGCGTTGATGATCGTTGTGATCATTACCACGCTGGTTTACATCGGCATCCGTGAATCGAAATTCGCGGCGAATATAATGACGGTGCTCAAAATAGGCATTATCCTGCTCGTTATATTTTTAGGTTTAAATTATGTAAATCCCGAAAACTGGTCACCATTTGCGCCAAACGGCATTGAAGGCGTTTTGAAAGGAGTGTCCGCAGTTTTCTTCGCGTATATAGGTTTTGACGCCTTGTCCACTACGGCCGAAGAATGCAAGAATCCGCGACGCGATCTGCCTCGGGCGATGATTCTGTCCCTGGTTATCTGCACAGTCTTGTACATAACGCTGGCACTGGTTTTGACCGGCATGGTCAGTTATACGACTTTGGATGTCGGCGATCCGCTTGCGTTCGTTTTCGGACCGGCAGGCGCGGATATTCCGTGGGTTGCGGGAATTATATCGGTCAGTGCCGTTATTGCACTGGCCACGGTTTTCCTGGTCTTTCAGATCGGTCAGCCGCGTTTGTGGATGGCGATGAGCCGCGATGGCTTGCTGCCCAGGATTTTTTCGTCGATCCATCCGAAATTCAAAACTCCCTGGTTCGCGACGATAATTACGGGTTTGGTTGTGGCAATTCCGGCTCTGTTTATGAATTTGACGGAAGTTACGGATTTGGCAAGCATCGGAACGCTTTTCGCGTTTGTGGTAGTTTGCGCGGGTGTTTTGTTCAAGGATAAGGAATTCAAGGAAAGCGGAACCCGCTATGTGCCTTATATCAATTCACAATTTATCCTACCGGTAATTCTGGCGGCCGTATTTGGAACGGTCTATTACTTTAACCCGACCTTTCTTCGCGATTTTCTGACTCTGACGCCCGCCGAGGGCGAGAGCATGTTAGGCGCTTTTTCTCATAAAATTCCGCTGATATTTTTCTTTATCGTTGCGGTATTGTTAGTATTCCTGAGTCTAACCAAAAAACTGTCGCTCATTCCGATTCTCGGATTACTGTCCTGTTTGTATTTGATGACCGAGCTTGGAATCACAAATTGGATGCGTTTCGGGTTGTGGCTGATCGCGGGTCTTATCATCTACGCTCTGTACGGCTATCGAAATAGCCACCTGCATCGGGAAGAGGGTGCTGAAGTGTAACGCCACCATCCAGCGGCGTTACATAGATTAATCTGCAAACTGCAGCTCTTCGATGATATCATGCGTAATTTTTTTACCGAGTTCAAGGTCTTCGGGCTTGAGCGAAACCGCGCCGACGACGGCGTGGCCGCCGCCGCCGTAGCGTTCGCATATCTCGGCAATGTTGTGGATGCGCGGGCGCGGTGCCCACGGATTCGAGCCGACCGAAACTTTTGTGCGAAACGCGCTTTGGCTTAGCGAAACCGTGTACGTCGTTTCAGGGTAAAAATAATAAGGGATAAATTTGTTATATCCGTCAATGCCGGTGCCCATCAGGTCAAAGCTCACGACGCCACGTTCATATTTCGAACGTTCCTTAATTATCTCTACTGCTTTCCAATGCTGTTCGAGGATCGGCTTTAATCGGGCTTGAATTTCCTCACTTGCCACAATTTCATCCAAAGACTTTTCTGTCAGTGCTTTGATGATCTTCTCGACAAAGGCGGGATATTTCTCGCCTTCGATCACCTGCATCAATTTCAACGCGGACGAACGAAGCTCGACACACTGAGCAGCGGATTCGTATAAAGCGCCGTCGATTATGTGTGCCCATTCGATCAACTCGCTTAGTGATTCATCTACAAAATCAAACTTTTCTTTGGCAATGCGCGCGATAAATTCCGCACAGGATTTGCTGTCGATATCGACAAATTTTTTGCCGGAAGTGTCGGCAAGAAAATGCTTCTCGTCCTGCGCGGACAGAAATGCTGATTGGTGATGGTCGAACCACCAGGTCAGACGCTCGTCGGCGCTGTATTTGAAATCGACGATTGCATTCTCGTCGCCGTCAAGCTGCTCCCGGTCGAACGCATTTCCTGCACGATGCATCGTCGGCGTATAAGAGATTTCCGCTCCCGCATTCATTTTTGCGCGATAAAATTTTGTAAATATTGCGGCGGATGAAACGCCGTCAAAGCAGTTGCCATGATAAAGTATTCGAAGTTTCATAAAAAGGTATCGGACAGCAGGCAAAACATTTTAGCTTAAAGGCCGAAGCCGGTTTCGTCAAGGAAAGAACTATATGAACATCCGTCTTGCTGTCAGGGAAGATATCGATGCGCTTGTTGATTTCAACCTGGCGATGGCACTTGAAACAGAAGCTAAACTTCTCGAAACCAGTATTTTACGTAACGGCGTTGAGGCAGTATTTAATGATGAAAGTAAGGGGTTTTATGTCGTTGCCGAAGAAACGGGAGTGATAATCGGCGGACTGATGATCACATTTGAATGGAGCGATTGGCGCTCAAAATGGTTTTGGTGGATACAGAGTGTTTATATTGTTCCGGAAAGCCGAAGGAAGGGCATTTATAAACTTCTTTATGACTTTGTCAGGCTGAAAGCCAAGGAAAGCAGAGACGTATGCGGCTTTCGTCTATATGTCGAGATGGAGAATTTAAAAGCGCAAAAGGTTTACGAACGCGTAGGGATGACCGGCTCGAAATACCTTATGTACGAAGAGAAATTGTAAAGCCGGAATTCTTTAACAAGAACTCCGGCATTATGAAAATTAGAATTCATAAGCTCTTTGTAGATAGTGAGATTATTGTAGAAAAATGTTCACCCTATAAAGTTTAGAATTAGAGGCATTCGACTTCTAATTTTCATAGCTGAAACTAATGATGGCTCTTTCAATTAGATTGAAAAAAGGCTGGAACTCTTCGTGCCCACACGCGAAGATTACCCCCAAGCGATCCGGCCTTTTCCCAACCCACGGAAATCACCAACTTTTAGCTAAATACTGTCGAGGCTTGCGATGCAAGCCTCGACCTTCCCTGCGTTCGTTCTAGTTGACTTTCCGTGATGTCAAAGTTGTACTTCTTGAAAAATTGGAAAGGCAAGCGCCGTGCCAAAAAATAACTCTTGTAATGCACGCAAATAATAAATAAAAACTTTGGGGTAGAGTCTTGTTTAGCAAAATTTAACTGAGTGATTTTAATACATAAATTAAATCGTAGTGCTTGATGTGTCCGTTTTTCATTCATTGTGGAGGGCGATCCGTATGTGTTCTAATTTCAAGCAATGAAACTCAGCGAACAGGAATTTGAGAAGTTGTGCAGCGGTATATATTCCGACCGCGAATCAATACTCAATCACAATCCAATGGGAACCCGCGAAGAAATTTTGTTGTGGATGCTGATGAGCTGCCTCATTTGCTATTTGAGTTTGGAGGAGATAGAAATT
>JACDAY010000180.1 GCA_013695195.1 Blastocatellia bacterium
GGAGCGTCGTCATAGCCGAAAACATTCAGAACTCTTTCGACATTAACGCCGTCGGCGTCCATAGGAACCAGGATCATTGATTGCTGCAGATGTTTCGCGGCGTTCTCATCAGTTTTCCCCATAAAGATCGCCAGCCTGCAGCGTTTATCGCCCCCGCCGGTCGACCACCACTTGCGGCCATTCAAGATGAAGTCGTCACCGTCGCGCTTTATCGAAGCCCGAATATTTGTCGCATCCGACGAAGCAACATCCGGCTCGGTCATTGCAAAACACGACCGGATTTCGCCGTCTAGCAATTGCTTCAGCCACGTTTCTTTTTGTGCTTCGCTGCCGTATTTCCAGAGCACTTCCATATTACCGGTGTCCGGCGCAGAGCAATTGAAAACTTCGGAGGCCCAGACAACGCGGCCCATCATTTCCGCAAGCGGCGCGTATTCAAGATTGGACAAACCCGAAACTTCCGGCAAGAACAAATTCCAAAGGCCTTCGGCTTTCGCAGCTTGTTTAAAACGCTCGATCAACTCCGAAGGCGCCCAGCGGTCACCCCGATCGGTCTCTTCGGCAAAAGCGCGCTCGTTCGGGTAAATGTTCTCATCCATGAACCGCCGCAGTCGATTTTGCAGTTCCTCGGTTTTTGCTGAATAATCGAAGTTCATAACTCTCGAAATTTATGTCACAGATTAGCATAAAAAAGAACGTCGAAGCTGTAATTCGGGCGGCTTATTTTTCTTATGTCAGATACTAAACCTATCCGGCCGGGCGAGGAGTTGGATATCGGGAATCTAACGTCTTATCTGAATTCGCATCTCATCGATGGGAGCGGTGAGATCTCGATCGACCAATTCCCTTCCGGTAGCTCAAATCTGACATATCTCGTCCGGCGCGGTGAAAATGAATATGTGCTACGCCGCCCGCCGTTCGGCAATACAGTGAAATCCGCACACGATATGCACCGAGAGTTTCAGGTGCTTTCGAAACTTTCCGCCGTTTACAAGCCGGCCCCAAAACCTCTGATCTTTTGTAAAGACGAAAACGTGATCGGTTCGCAATTTTATTTGATGGAACGCCGCAAAGGTTTGATAATCCGTGGAAAATCTCCCGAATTGCTGCAAAACTCGTCGGAGTTACAGCGAAAGGTTTGCGAAAGTTTTACTGCAAATTTGGCGGAACTTCACAACCTGGATTATAAAGCCGCGGGACTCGGCAATTTAGGCAAGCCTGAAGGATACGCAAAACGTCAGGTAGAAGGCTGGACGAAACGCTATCTCGATGCGAAAACAAATGAATTGCCGGAGCTCGAAGCATCGGTTAAGTGGCTGAATGAATCCGTTCCTCCCGAATCGGGCGCCGCGCTCGTTCATAACGATTACAAATTCGATAATATTATGCTGAATCCCAACGATTTGACCGGGATCACGGCCGTTTTGGATTGGGAAATGGTTACAATCGGCGATCCGCTGATGGATCTGGGAACCACGCTCGGTTACTGGATGGCAAAAGACGCGGGCGAGGAAATGCTGAACATGCCGTTTAACCCGCGCGTCCTGATGGAGAATATTTCCCGGCTGGAACTGGCGGAAATGTATGCCGAAAAATCCGGCCGGGAAATTTCGAATATTTTGTTCTATTACGTGTTCGGCACGTTCAAGATCGCAGTCATCACCCAACAGATATATGCAAGGTTTTTGAGAGGATTTACAAAAGACCGGCGCTTTGCGAATTTTGATACGTTTGTATCGGCTCTCGGAAAAATTGCTTCTGTTTCAATTGAAAAGAAATCAATGTAACTTGGCATCAAATTTAGCTTCATGACGCGGCGAAGCCGCAATATCCAGATGCGAAGCTTCTAGTGGTTCAGGCCGCCGATGCGATCTCGCGTGGCGTTTCGATTGGAGGATCCAAGCCGGAACGGGCGGGACAGGTGGGACAAGTTTCAGCATTATTCCAGGTAAGAGCGGGTGCAGAGCAACCCTTCCCGACCTGCGATCAAATGTAGCTTGAGTTTTTTGATCTTGACTTGTCATAAATTCAAGTTGCTTTTCAAAAGGCCTGAAAAACAACAGATAGTAAGGAAGGGTTGCTCTGCACCCGCTCTTAAATCAGGCAAGGGCGAAATTGACGCGGATATATCCCTCATACCTCAAAGGACAATCGGATACAGCCTAGCCTGCTTCCTGCATCTCCCGCCAACTCCTTGCCGGCCCGCCTTCGTCAACTCTAACCATGGAGATCGCTCCCGGTGACGGACAAACAAGTGCGCAAAGATTGCATCCGACGCATTCTTCTTCGATCACGATCGGATAACGCTTTCCGTCAACTTCTTTAAATTCAAAACTTTGGTGCGCGCCGTCTTCGCAGGCAACATAGCAGAGATTGCAGCGAATGCAGTATTCATTATTGACGCGGGCCTTTACGTCATAATTTAGATCCAGATTCCCCCAATCTGTTATGCGGTCTACCGACTTCCCAATAATGTCGTTGACGCTGGCAAAACCTTTTTCGTCCAAATAATTATTCAACCCGTCGATCATGTCCTCGACTATCCGATAGCCGTAATGCATCACCGCCGTGCAGACCTGCACATTTCCGGCTCCGAGCAATAAAAACTCCACCGCGTCCCGCCAGGTATTTATGCCGCCGATACCGGAAATCGGAATATTGAATTCGGCATCGCGTGCAAGTTCGGAAACCATGTTGAGAGCGATCGGCTTCACGGCCGTTCCGCAGTAACCGCCGTGCGCGGCCATGCCGTTCACGTTCGGATAAGGGATCATCGTTTCGATATCAACGCCCATCACCGAATTGATCGTGTTTATCAGCGATACGGCGTCCGCGCCGCCCTTCATCGCCGCGCGTCCCGGCGGCACGATATGTGTGACGTTCGGAGTGAGCTTTACGATCACGGGAAGGTTAGAGACTTCCTTCACCCATTCCGTCACCATGCAGGTGTATTCCGGAACCTGGCCCATCGCCGCGCCCATTCCGCGCTCGCTCATTCCGTGCGGGCAGCCGAAATTCAACTCAAAGCCGTCTGCTCCGGTGTCCTGCGATTTTTTTACGATCTCATGCCACGCCTCGCGTTTCGATTCGACCATCAGGCTGACAATTACGGCATTATTCGGATATTTCTTTTTGCACTCGTATATCTCCTTGAGATTTACATCCAGCGGCCGGTCGGTGATCAGCTCGATATTATTCAACCCGATCATCCGCAGCGCACCCTGATCGAGAGACGCCAGCCGCGACGATACATTAACGATCGGCTCGCCCAAAGTCTTCCAAACCGCCCCGCCCCAACCCGCGTCAAACGCCCGCTCCACCATCGAACCCATATTCGTCGGCGGCGCCGATGCCAGCCAGAAAGGATTGGCAGATTTAAGTGTAAATTTCGCAGGCATAAAATCTCCGAATCCATTCTGGTTAGCGTCCGCACCGCCTACTAATATGGGGTCGATGGTGGAGCGGGCGTTTGACGCGGGTTGGGGCGGGGCGGTTTGGAAGACGTTGGGTGAGCCGATCGTTAATGTTTCATCGCGGCTGGCTTCGCTAGATCAGGGCGCGCTGCGGATGATCGGTTTGAATAATATCGAGTTGATAACCGACCGGCCGCTGGAGGTAAATCTCAAGGAGATTTACGAATGCAAAAAGAAATATCCGGGCCACGCGGTGATCGTTTCTCTGATGGTCGAATCAAAAAGAGAAGCTTGGCACGAGATCGTTAAAAAATCGCAGGATACAGGTGCCGATGGGTTTGAATTGAACTTCGGCTGCCCGCACGGGATGAGCGAACGCGGAATGGGCGCGGCGATGGGACAGGTGCCGGAATATACCTGCATGGTTACGGAGTGGGT
>JACDAY010000193.1 GCA_013695195.1 Blastocatellia bacterium
GAGGGAATAGTGGTTGAGAAGCGGGGCAAGCCAATTGCCAAAGTGATTCCTGTCGGGCCGGCTGATAATTCGGGGCTGATAGATTCGATGAAGGGCATTATCAAGGTGTCGGGTGATATTTTCTCGACGGGAGTCAAATGGAATGCTGAATCTTGACACCCATATACTGGTGGCGGCTCTGGCCGGAGATTTGACAGCGCGGGAACGGGTTCTGGTCACGAACGAGCGACTGGCGGTGTCGGATATTGTGTTCTGGGAACTGGCCAAGCTTGTCCAGCTAGGGCGATTGGATCTCGACATGGACAGCGTAGCGTTTCGTCGTTCGCTGCGTCATCTCACCGTAGTTCCGATCACGATCCAGATAGCCCGAAAGAGTACCGCTTTGGACTTTGCATCCGATCCGGCCGACGAGATAATTGCTGCCACTAGCGTCGTTGAGCGCATCCCATTGCTGACTCGAGATCGGAAAATTCTTAAGTCGCGTATCGTTCCGCTCGCCAAATGATCAGACGCGTCACAGCAGTATCTCTCGGAATAGAACAAGTATGAAGAAATGCCCGCAGTGCGGCCGTGATTATGACCTCAGCATGAGCTTCTGTCTCGACGACGGAAGTGAACTGCTCTACGCACCCGGCACGCCTGTTGCAAACGATGACGGGCCGGCGACGGCTATCCTGTCAGAACCGGGAGCGGTAGCGACTGGGTTCCGGGGCCGTGAGGATCAGACACGTCCGCAGATAAATACGACCGACCAAACCGCTATCTTCCCACGCGGAGCGGAGGCGGAGCCTGCCGTTATTTATCGAGTTCAAGCCTCGCCATCGCTTATGGCTCTCTTGGCGAAAAGGACAAAGCCTTTGCCTTTCTGGACAAAGACGTTGCCGACCGAGCATCCCGCCCGCAGGTGTTTTCGATAAATCCGCTATGGGATGACCTGCGCGACGACCCGCGTTTCGCCGACCTGATCCGACGTGTAGAGGCGGCTAAGATGGATTGATAAGTAAGCATTGGTAAAAGATATGGCACTTCAACTACGCAAAAAAACACACGAATCGATCGTTTATATCGACAAGGACTCGGCGCCGCGGATCATGCCGTTTGGCGAGGATTTTATTCTTGAGGATATTCCCATCGGCACGCGGGTGATCTATCCGAACCCGCCTATCAAGGGCTTGCCGAATCGTGAAGCCGCCATTCGATATGCGTTAAATCATCCGCTTGAGGCAAAGCCGCTGTATGCTCAGCTTGAGCCGGGAATGCGGATAACGATCGCGATGGACGACATTTCCCTGCCGCTGCCGCCGATGCAGACGCCCGATATGCGGCAGACGATGCTCGAGGTCGTGCTTGATCTGTGCGCGGCAAACGGCGTCGATGACATTCATTTGATCGTCGCCAATTCGCTGCACCGGAAGATGACCGCCTGGGAAATGAAGCGGATGGTCGGCGGCAAGATCTTCGACGAATATTACCCAGACAGATATTACAACCACGACGCAGAGGACGACGACAATTTAATTACGCTTGGCCACACACGACACAACGAACCGCTGCGGGTGAATAAACGTGCTATCGAAAGCGATATTCTGATCTATTTAAATATCAACCTTGTGCCGATGGACGGCGGGCATAAATCGGTGGCGGTTGGGTTGTGCGATTACGAAAGCCTGCGGGCGCATCACGAACCGCAGACGATCCGCGATTCGCATTCGTATATGGATCCGCCTGCTTCGGAGCTAAATCATAAGGTAATCCGGTTGGGCAAATTGGTTGACGAGAACTGCAATGTGTTTCATATCGAAACCGCCCTCAACAACAAAATGTTTCCCGACGGCTATGACATTTTGACTCGAAACGAAGACGAATTTTCGTTTATGGACAGGATGAAATGGGAAGCGATGAAGCGGACGTTTTCGAATCTGCCGCGTGGGGCACGGAGAAAGATGCTTCACGCGATTCCCGCTCAATACGAATTGATCGCGTGTTATGCGGGCAAAACCGACCCGGTGCATGAGAAAATTCTGGAAAAGAATTACCAGCAGTACGAAATTCCTGTCAAAGGGCAGTGCGACATTATGATCACGGGAATACCGGACATCTCGCCTTATAACGTCTATTCGGCGTTGAATCCGCTGCTGGTTCAGGTGATGGCGCTTGGGTATCATTTTAATATGTACCGGAACAAGCCCTTGCTCCGAAAAGGCGGAGTGATGATCGTAACGCATCCGTGTTTTGACGAGTTCGATCATAATTTTCATCCGTCGTATATAGAATTTTTCCACCGCTTGCTGCCCGAATCGCGTGACGCGTTTTTCCTTCGCGAAAAATACGAACGCGAGTTTGCGACAAATCCTGCGTATGTCGAAATGTACCGCCGCGGCAACGCCTATCACGGAGCGCACCCTTTCTTTATGTGGTACTGGGGCGAAAACGGCCGCCAGCACGTCGGCAAGGTGATCGTCGCCGGAGCCGAAAACGCCCACGTCCCCGAAATGCTCGGCTGGGAACGTGCGGATAATTTAACCGAAGCCATCGCGATGGGCCGCTCATACATGGGCCGCAACGCCGAGATCACGATGCTCCACCAGCCGATAATTGGGTTGTGTAATGTTAGCGATTAAAAATACTTCAGGAGGTTTAGATAATGGAAAGCACAGAAATGACAACTGAAATGCAGTCGCTTAAAGCCAAGCTGCGAGACACATGGATCGCCGGAGATTTTGGCGAGATTGCAAAATCGATTGAGGCCGGGGCGGCGGAATTTGTCGCACGGCTTGATATTAAACCTGGAATGAAGGTGCTTGATGTTGCTTGTGGGACAGGGAATCTCGCGCTGCCGGCGGCACGTGCGGGAGCGGTTGTAACCGGCGTCGATATCGCGCCGAATTTGATCGAACAGGCTAAGACCAATGCCGGTGCGGAAGGGTTGAACGCCAAATTCGATGTCGGAGATGCCGAGGCTTTGCCGTATGAACACGCAAGCTTTGACGTCGTAATGACGATGTTCGGAGCGATGTTTGCGCCGCGGCCCGATGTGACGGCCGCCGAATTAAAACGCGTTTGCAAGTCGGGCGGGCTGATCGCGATGGCAAACTGGACGCCCGAGGCTTTCACCGGCCAGATGTTCAAAACGGGCGCAAAACATGTACCGCCGCCTCCCGGAATGCCCTCGCCGATACTTTGGGGCACCGAAGACGCCGTTCGCCAGCGATTTGCCGATGGCGTCTCGGATCTGCAGCTTAACCGGCGAAAAATCTCATTCACCTATCCATTCGGCCCGGCGGACGTGGTCGAACATTTCAGGCTCTACTTTGGCCCGACAGTCAAAGCCTTTGGATCTCTAGACGCCGACGGCCAGGCGGCATTACGCGCCGATCTGGAACAACTATGGACCGATAATAATCGCGCAACCGACGGCACGACCGAGGTCGAATCGGAGTATTTGGAGGTTCGGGCGATCACGGTTTGATAGCCGGATTAGTATTTCAATTGATCTTATACGTGTACTACACGTATAATGGAATTCTATGCGAAAGAAGCTGACAATCACAATCGACGAACAGGTCTATAACGGCCTTCATTCCGTGATCGGACCTCGCAAGATAAGCAATTTTATCGAGTCTTTAGTGCGTCCACACGTCGTGGAACAGGATCTTGATGGGGGTTATGCGGCGATGGCCGCCGATGAAGCGGCGGAGGCCGAGGCGATGGAATGGATCGAAGGCACAATGGGGGACGTAGGCGATGAACCGTGGTGAGGTTTGGTGGGTTGAATTCAATAAGGCCGTCGGCGAAGAAATTCAGAAGACGAGGCCAGCGGTTATCGTCAGCAATGACCGTTCGAACACTCACTTACAACGAGTTCAGGTCGTGCCGCTCACTAGCAATATAAAAATGCTCTACCCGGGCGAGTCGTATGTAAATCACGGCGGGAAACGGAGTAAGGCGTTGGTATCTCAAATCCAAACGGTACGCAAACTGCGCATATTGAACCAAGCCGGACGAGTTACGGATCAAGAG
>JACDAY010000208.1 GCA_013695195.1 Blastocatellia bacterium
GTGTTGCACCTTTTGCATATCCATTCAGTCATCGTGGCGGCGGTTTGCATATCTGACGGCTATTTCTCATTAGGCAGATTGACGCGTTGCCGCCTCAAAAGTTTAATCGCCGCGTTTATTGCCTCGATAGCAGATTCCGTGTCGCCGTCGAGTATCGAATCCAGCAAGGCGTCAAACCAAAGGATTTGATTGTCTATGTCGTCTTTGGTCATTTCATTTTTCCTGTGCTATTTTGCTTTAATTTCTCGCTGTAATATTCCCAGTGCCGACAATCGTGGCACTTGATAACACCTTTGTACGGTCTGTTTACCGAGTCGTATTCGGTTATTTCCTTCCAGCCGGAGCCAAAACATAATTTGCACTCAAAGCGATTCGATAGTTTTCGTTCGGCGTCTAAATCATCAAGAAACTTTTCCCTGAGCCGTTTTTCCTCGCGTAATTCGTCAGCCGCTATTTGCTCATAGGCAATCCGCACATCGTGCATCGAAACGGGAAACGATGTTTTGTGGTCACGGGCCGCACGTTTGAAAGCATCCTGAAGATGCTCTTCCGGCACGACATCGAATAAAACTTCCGCCCAATCACGCGCCCGGTCGCCAAGTTCAATTTCAGTTAAAGCCGGAGCGTTGGCTAATGAGATGGCCTTTTTGACTATCCGAATCATTGTTGCCAGATAGAGCTTTTCGTTCGGCGGCTGCAAGTTCCGCTGCAATTTCGGCACGTCCAACTCTTTCGAGTTCGTCTGCAAGCCGTTCTGCGTTGGCATTTCGGGCAGCAGATTTTTCACGCTCGCTATTTGGTTGATTGATTCCATTTTGTTGTTCCCCTTTCAGTTTTTCGAGATTCGGTAAGTTATCCGCAACTGTCTTTCCCGTTATCGGGCCGGTTCGCCAGTGTTGTTTATTTAGCAAATCAAAGCATTCAAGAAACTGGTCTGGGCTGAAGTTATTTTCATATGCCCATTCCGATGACCGTAGCCATCCTGGTTCGTCTCGGAGAGTTATCAAGTGATACCGGGTTCGTAATCCGTCTAAAATTTCATCAACGTGAATCTGTTCGGCGTCAGAAACAAACACACGATTTTTTTCTTTTTTGTGTGTTTTTTCTTTTCTTATATCTGTATCTGTATCTGTATCTGTATCTGAATGGATGATTTTGATGATTTTTGATGACGGGTTGTTTACATCTGTTGACAATGATGACGAATTGATGACGGAATCTTGTCGTGCTTTTTCTTTTGCACGCTTTGCGGACTGATAATTCCGCTGATATTCCCTACGTTCCTCTGCCGACATTAGGTTTCGGTACTTGGCGTGGTTTAAGAGCCGCCAGCCCGTGCCGACAACTGCTTCAATCCTTCTTCCCTCGAAGTCCGGCGTCCGTGAATACGGATCGGGCGTCATCAGTTCGTGCAAAGATAACTCACAATCTTCGATGCTTACGCGAGCCATATCCGCAAGGCCTGGAATTGAACCTTCACAGATTCCATCTTTATCGGACATTGCTAATAGGGTAATCCAAACGATCCGCGTTTTATCATCCGCACGCCAGATCGTTGAAGCGAGAATAGAATGAAATAATTTTGTATAGTTAGGCATATGATAATTATAATTGTTTAATCATCAAACTGTCAAACTATAAATTGATAAAATGATGATTGTTAGAATACTAGAAAAGTTTCGTTTGTATCTCCGCCAATCGCCGTCTGCTGATTTCCAGATACTCCTCGTTCAGCTCGATACCGAGGTAACTAAACTGTTCAATAAGAGCCGCAATTCCGGTCGAGCCTGAGCCGTTGAAAGGGTCGAGAATTAAGCCTTGCGGCGGTGTGACCAGCCGACATAGGTACTGCATCAACGCGATTGGCTTAACCGTCGGGTGAACATTCTTGCTGCCGTTGCGGTTGCGTTCAGCTTGGCTCGCTTTGGCGGCGTAGAAGAAGCGCGAGGCGGAGCCGGAGTCTCCATTGTGATATTGGTGTGGCAAGTAGTTATTTAGGCTGCCGTCCTTTGAACCAGAAAGACTGTTCCCTGTTGCGTTTTTATGCGTGTGTCTTGTTGGGTCAATTGTGCCACTCGTGGTTTGCGGAAAACCCGCCTCTACTTCGTCGCTGCCATCGTGGATAACATTTGCCGGGAAGCGGCCTAATGCTTGTGCGTGTTGGACGTTCGCCCGTACACGAGATGCGTGAGCTTCGACGGCTGCATTATTGTGCATCCAAGGTCGGTCCCAACCCTCAGGTTTATTTTTAACGTCCGTTTCCGCCTTTTCGCCGCCGCCGCCAAGAGAATCGCCGGTGCGAATGCGACATCCGTCAATATTCAAAGCTCCCGTTCCCCATTTCAAGACGTTCTGAGCGACGGTCATTCCTTTTTCAAGCGGCTTTCGTGCAAGGCAAATTGGTTCGTGAGCGGGTTTTAATGCGGTGCCAAAGCCGTTCCATTGTTTCGCTTCGTCTGAAATTGGTATTAAATCTTCTCTTGGACATTTGCAGCAATCTTGATTAAAAAAAGGCTTGCCGCAAATTAAACAATTTTTTCGCATTCTAAAATCAACGCTTACCCCTTTTTTTGTGTTGTCTTGGTTACGACTCTTTCTTTTCGCACCTTTCATTCGGTCAATAGCTTTTCCAACGTCTAAACTTTTGGGAAATCCCGAACCATATATCCACTGGATTTGGTCGCGTATCTCAAACCCTGCATCTTCAATAGCAACGGCCATCCGGTGATAAGTTCGTGAGCCGCCGAACGCGAGTAAATGTCCGCCGGGTTTCAGCACTCGCAAAACCGACTGCCATAATTCAACGGTGTACGCAATTCCTGACTTGTCCCAGGCCTTGCCCATAAATCCGAGTTCATAAGGCGGGTCGGTAACAACGGCATCCACCG
>JACDAY010000182.1 GCA_013695195.1 Blastocatellia bacterium
TGTTGCTCCGACACCTTTTGTGAGCGGATCGCCGGGATGAGACGGCATATCCATAACCGATCCGCGCTGAACTCCGTGCTCGTTTTTCCAGGCGCCTTTCGGATATACGTCGCCTTGATAATAGCCGTCGTTGCGGGGATCGGAGTATATCAGACAGCCGACCGCCCCATGTTCCGCCGCGACTTTCGGCTTGATCCCGCGCCACGAACCGCCGTACCGCGCGATAACGATCTTCCCTTTTACATCGATACCGCGTTTTTCAAGCTCTTCATAATCGGCCGGCACGCCGTAATTTACATAAACCAGCGGCGCGGTAACATCGCCGTCAATGGAATAAGCGTTATAAGACGGGAGCTGTTCTGCCTGCTGGCCCGATGTCGAATCTGCCGCAAGCTTAGGTTCGCTCAAACGAAGGGTAAACTTTTCCGGAGAGGTCATTTGCACAAGACGAGTTTTGGGCGTCGGAAACAACACATCGAAACGCTCAAGCTGTGTCTCATAACCCCACGATTTGAAAAGCGACGCTATGAAATCCGCATTTTCCTTGTTGTAAGGCGAGCCGAGATGATGCGGCCGGGCGGACAGACGTTTCATCCAGTCACGAAGATTTTCGGATTTCAGGCCACTGTCAAACTTCGATTCGAGTAAGAGCTCGTCAGCCGACGCGGCCGGGCTAAATCCCGAAATCGGTCCATACGCCTTAGGAACGACTGTCTGTGCAGAAATCGAAATTGCCGTCAAAGCGGTAATAAGCAAGCGAGCAAAACAGTTAGTCATTATATCTCCTGATCCAAAAGTTATTTGAGACGACGGTGAATTGTTAAAACAAAACAGAAAATCCTAACATTTACCGCCCGGCCTTTAACTGATTATTTTAGGCGATCCCGAGTTTCGCAGTTTCGTCTTCGGTCAGCTCGATTTTCATACGCAAAAGTGCCGTCGAGAAAGTTTTGCCTTGGGCATCGGTCATTAAACTAAGCGTTCCGCCGCCGCCGAGTGATTCATGCAGCAGAAAATTCAATGCTTTAAGATTTGGCAGCTCAAACCGCTCGACCTTACCTTTCACTATTGCGCCAAAATGCTCCTTCACCGTTTCGGCCGTAACTTCGCGGACGAGAAGCGAATAATATTCATCTTTTAACGCAATTAGTCCTACATTTGCCGTATCGCCCTTATCGCCGGATCGAGCGTGCGCAAGTTTTAAAAGTGGAATTTTCATAAATTTCGATTCGGCAAACCTAACAGATTGAGGGCGTCTCAACGCAACGAATTTCCGCGTAATAAAACATTTCAGCTTTCTATTAGAAATATGTTTCAATAGTAAATCAAGTATGGAACCTGAAATATGCAAAGTTTTCAACCACGCACACTGATAATCCCATTCCTTTTAATTTTTTTGGCCGCAAATGCAGTCTTTGGCCAAGTGAATCAAAATATTTCGATTGAGGAAATCGTCCGAAATGCTTCGGTACAGCGTGACGCTTATGTCGAAGAATTCAAAAATCTTCTTTCACGGGAGACCAAAACGTTCGAAATTTACGATAAAAACGGGTCGGTCAAAAAACGCCGTATCATAGTTTCGACCTTTATCGTTTATCCTCTTGCCACCGACGAAAAGCGGGTTGCCGAGTATCGGAACGTCGTTTCTGTGGATGGCAAAGCCCTCGTAAATACCGACAAACGCGCGCAGGATTTTTTTGAGCAGATCGCAAAGGCCGGTTCATCGCAGAAACAGTTGGAAAAACTGGATATCGAAGGTTCGCGTTTCGACGAGGAAATTTCGTTGAGCTTGTTTACACTGTATCAATCTGTCGCGCTGGCGGAAAACCTTCGCCCATATTTCGAATTCAAGATTGAAGGGAAAGAACCGATGGCGGGAGGCGAAGTGTATGTTATAGCCTTTCAACAGGTTAAAGACAGTCCGTACATAATTACGGATGCGAAAAAGGAACCCGCGGACGGAAAATTGACACTTAAATACGACGTCGATTTTAACGGCGGCCGGGATGTGAACGGCCGGCTTCGGGGCAAACTCTGGATCGACGCGAATACTTTTCAGATATGGCGCGAGCAGCGTGTCATGACTCTGCAGCCGACAGGTTTTCCTGCTCCCGTAACATTTGCCGAAAACTTATTTGAATTTCAGAAAAGCGACTTCGGGATTCTGACGCCCGGGAAAATATCTTATGTGCAATATCGAATTGATAAGAAAGAGCGGAATGCCCAAAGGGAAGCAGGCGTAACTTTTGAATATGATCGATTTACAAAACCGGATGTGGAAGTAATGTCGGGAGAAGTAAAATAACGTAAGAACGGGTGCATGATAACCCTTCCTCACCACAACTCCTATTCAGGCCTTTCAAACCCAC
>JACDAY010000266.1 GCA_013695195.1 Blastocatellia bacterium
TGTTCCCTTTTATGGGTGAAACTCAACTTTTCGCATACGTTTTTAAGAGACGCCTTCTTTAATGATTCGGCAAGGTCTGCCGGAACTTTTACAACTCGCGGCTCGGTGTCACGTTCAAGCGTAACTACAATGTTATCACCAGCCTTAATCCCGGCAGCGTCGCGAAAAGCTTTCGGCACGCCCATCATATACTCTCCGCCCATACGAACCACAGAACGGCGATAATTCGCGCCGTTTATAGAGGCCTTGACCGGAAAACGCTTTGCTCCGAATACGTTTTCGACATCGAACGGAATCGTAATTCCTGTCGCATTCATATTCTCATGCTTTTCAAGCACGGCCTCGAACGTTTGTTTCTGCAACACTTTTGCCATAAAATTCTAAGTTTACCCTTACCGAAGGACTAAAAGAATTTAACAAACTTGCTATGTCAAACAAAGTTCGCAAAGCTGTTTTCCCCGCCGCCGGATTAGGAACCCGTTTTCTGCCCGCTACAAAATCCTCGCCGAAGGAAATGCTGCCGCTTGTCGATAAGCCGCTGATTCAGTATTCCGTCGAAGAAGCGGTTGCAAGCGGAATTGAATCGATACTGATCATTACCGGACGTGATAAAGCCGCGATTGAAAATCATTTCGATATTTCCTTCGAGCTTGAAGAAGTATTAAAAGAGAAAGGGAAAATCGAGATGTTCGATCTGGTGCGGTCCATTTCCGATATTGCCCAGATCAGCTATACCCGACAAAAACAGGCTCTAGGTCTCGGCCATGCCATATACCAGGCAAAGGATTTTGCCGGAAGCGAGCCGTTTGCCGTTTTACTCGCGGACGACATTGTCGATGCCGAAAAGCCTGCACTCCTGCAAATGATCGAGGTGTTTGAGAAATATGATGCTCCCGTAATTGCAACAATGCAGGTCGAAGGCGAAGCGATCTCACGATTTGGCGTTATCGATGCGGAAGAGATCGAACCGAATGTTTTTCGAATCAGGGACATGGTCGAAAAACCCGCGTTTGCCGAAGCGCCGTCGGATCTTGCAATAATCGGACGATATATTTTCACGCCTGATATTTTTGCCGCAATCGAACAAACCTCGCCCGGATCAGGCGGCGAAATACAAATCACGGACGCAATGCGGCTTTTATTGAAAGATCGTCCGTTTTACGCGGTTAAGCTTGATGGAAAACGCCACGACGCAGGCGACAAACTCGGTTTTCTTATTGCGACAGTGGAATTTGCGTTAAAACGGGAAGATCTTGGATATGATTTTCGAGAATATTTGAAATCTTTAAAACTCGATTCGCAGCAAACTATGCACAATTAAAATGGGAAAAAATTACGCATGTCCCTTGCCACTATAGATGAAGCCGTCGAAGACATTCGCAACGGCAGAATGATTATCATTGTCGACGACGAAGACCGTGAAAACGAGGGCGATCTCGTGTGCGCTGCGGAGAAAGTAACGCCTGAAATCATCAGTTTTATGGCGATTCACGGCCGGGGGCTGATATGTCTGCCGCTTACAGAAGAACGCTGCGACGAGCTGCAGCTTTCGCCGCAAACATCCGACAATACATCGAGCCTGGGAACGGCATTTACGATCTCGATCGAAGCCCGCGAAGGCGTAACGACCGGCATTTCTGCCGCAGACCGGGCAAAAACAATCCTGACGGCGGTCGATCCTGCCTCAAAACCCGGGGATTTGGCTCGTCCCGGCCATATTTTTCCGCTCCGTGCAAAACGCGGGGGCGTGCTCGTGCGAGTCGGGCAAACAGAGGCGAGCGTAGATATTGCAAAGATCGCCGGTTTGGCTCCGGCTGCGGTGATCTGTGAAATAATGAATGACGACGGTACGATGTCGCGGATGTCAGATCTCGAGTTATTTGCTGAAAAACACGGGCTCAAGATCATTTCGGTCGCTGATCTCGTTCGATACCGGATCGAAAAGGAAATGCTCGTCAAACGCGTGGTGGAAACCGATCTGCCAACGGATTTCGGATTGTTTCGAGCGATCCTGTACGAAAACGAAATGAACGGCGAGACTCATCTTGCGATGACGATGGGCGACGTTTCACGGGCAACCGATGCGGTTTTGGTTCGCGTCCAAACGGAGAACATTACCTTTGCGATGTTCGGCTCGACTCTCGGCGAAGCGTCGGGTGCAATGCATGCCTCTCTCAAAAAAATCGGCGAAGCAGGTAACGGCGTAGTCTTATATTTGCGCCAGCGGGAAAACAACCTCGACCTTGTCAATCAGCTTCGCACATATGCCCTTATGCAGGAAAAAGATATTGATTTTCAGGCCGCAAAACGTGAAACTGGATATGGAAAGCTGCACGATTACGGTATTGGAGCCCAAATCCTGAATGATCTCGGTGTTAAGCGTATACGGCTTTTGTCGAATCATCCGCCGAAAATCAATGCATTAGAGGCATTCGGTCTCGAGATCGTGGAAACAGTAAGCTTATAAATTTTGGAGGTGAAATCAGATGCAGCCGAATTTGACGCTTAAAAACGGACAAACTATTCCGCTTATGGACGAAACTTACGAAGCGATTCTAAAAATTGTCCGAAATGGAGACTCGAATATCAAGCCTGCGAGATCTATCGAAGAACTCGAAGCCGAATTTTCCGATCTATTTTCATCAACCGCGATAACAACAGATGATTTACTTCAGGAGCACGGTGAAGAATCTGAGAGGGAAAGACGCAAATTAAGAATATTCGATTAACCATGGAATATGTTTTCGATACATATGCGTTGATGGTATATCTACGGCGCGAGAGAAATTATCAAATTGTTCGAACGACAATTTTTGAAACACTTACTGGCAGGAATCAAGCGTATATCAGTGTTATTAATTTAGGCGAACTTTTTTATATGCAGGCACGAAAAAGCGGTATTGAAAAGGCGGAAAGCTCTGTTAGTTTTGTAAAACGAGCCGGGATTTTGATCCAGCCGGTTACAACTGAGAGAGTAATGAATGCGGCCCGGCTGAAGGCTAGTATATCCTTGTCTTATGCGGATGCTTTCGCGGCTTCCTTAGCTTTGGAATTAAATGCGACTTTAATAACCGGCGATGCTGAATATAAACCACTCGAACCGAATCTGAAAGTTTTATGGCTGTGAGTAGGATTTATGAGTGAAGAGGAAAACAATCAATTAGAGGATAACGCAGTAGAACGCCCAGTGACAGATGATTCGGACGTGCAATTGCCCGAGAAAGCACGTGGAGCTTACTTCACGCGGCGGAATGCCGGCATTGCGTTCGGTCTGACGGCTATCTTCGCAGTTTTGCTCGTAGTTTTGGTGGTTTTATTTTATAGAAACGGTGTTGCCGATAATTACATAAAGGCTCAGTTTGTAGCAAAAATGGCTGAGATCGGAGTCGAATTCGACGCCGATGTTTTTCGCGTAACGATCAATCCTTTGGAATTGGAACTCAAAAACGCCACTTTTACCGACAGGATAACAGGCGAAAAGCTCTTTTTTATACGTGATGCCCGGCTCGGATTGACCGTGCAGAATCTATACGCATGGCAGTTAAGCCGTGATATAAGTATCGACAAAACCGACATTACCGGCGCGGAAGTGTGGGTAAAGTTTGACGAGAACGGTAAATCGAACTTTTCGAATCTGACGTTTATCGAGGATCAGCCCGGAGGCCGCGTTAACTTCAAATACGATTCGGTCAACTTTTCGATGCGCGACAGCGTCATCCATTTTGGAGATGTTTCGCGAAATATCTCGGCCGATGCGAATAACGTTGTTTTTTTGCTCGAGCCGGAGAATTACGACGTTTCCGAAGAGCAGCGAAGGTACAAATTCGATCTTACCTCGACCGATTCCAATTTTGTATACGACGGAAATCCGCTTGCTCCGATTGATATTCGTGCGGTCGGTATCGCATCTCCGTTGGGTATGGAGATCAGTCAGCTCAGGCTTACGACACCGGCCGGCGAAGCGTCGTTGAACGGCACAATATCGGACTGGGAAGCACTGAAATATAACCTCAATATTGAATCGACAGTGGATCTAACACAAACTTCAAGTATTTTTCCGCTCGGCACCGCCATTAGTGGAATCGGTAATTTCAAAGGAATTGTTACCGGCGAGGGTGAGAATTACAAAATTGACGGCAGCATCGACTCGCAGTCGCTAACCGCGGAAGGCATTTATCTAAGAGGAGTAAACGTTGCCGCAACTGTTGAGGGCACGAATTCAATGTACGAGGCAAATGGAACCGCCGTCGCCGAATTGCTTACGTTTGAAGATTTTCGCATCGATTTTCCAAAGCTCACGGGAAACGTCCGGGGCACCGGAACGGATTTTCGATGGGTGGGCGAGCTCCAGGCTGCTGCTGCAAAAACCGGCTCGTTGACGCTTGGCGGCCTTTTCCTGTCGGATGCTGTTGCCGAATACAAGGACAGACAACTTGCCACAACCGCCGGTACGGCGAGGGTGCAGAAATTTTCCGTCGATGACAGGGAATTTGCAAATCTTGTCGCCCGGAATCTTAAATTCTCCAGTAACGGCGGCGTGAATAACCTGACCGCGCAAAGCGCGCAGGCCGCATCACTCACGTCTAAAGATTTCAAGCTTAATGAAATCAGAGCAAGAAATATTCGGGTTAAAGATAATAAGAGCCGAACGGATGTCGATGTCGACGCGCTGCAGGCCCAAAGCGCGCAGGTTAAGGGGTCGCGGCTCAGGAATGTTACGGCAGATACTCTTCATTTGACTGCTCTTCCAAATTCGACAGAGCTTTCGGCAAAAAATTTGCGTGCCGGGCAGGTAAATGCCGACGGAACAAGCATCACCGGGTTGTATGCACCGGATGTTACGGTGCGCGACACGCCGGCCGAGACGATTATTTATTCCGATACTTTGCGCGTAGCCAGGGTCGAAACAGGCGCAGCGACACTCGGCAGCCTGAATATCGCCGGTGTTCGGCTGACGATTAGGGACGGGAGAATTGACGGACGCTCGAACGACATTGACGCGGGAACCGTAAAACTTGCCGAAAGTTCGACGCTTCCGGATGGCGGAACGCTCGAAGCTGTAACTGTACGAAAGCCGGTATTTGTTCTCGAGCCTTCGGGACGTTACCGGGCAAGCGCCGATATGAGCCTCGGCGGCGGAATTATAGGAAATATTCCGCTTGGAGCTGCACAGGCAAAGGTCAATGTAAATAATGACCGCGTGGAGTTAAATGAGATGACCGCGAGCGTGATGGATGGGCAGCTTAACGGAAATGCGATAATCGCTTTTAATAACCGAAGCCGCTCGGGCATAAACGCTGATTTCTCCGGCCTTGATCTTGCAAAGGTTCTGGCGCTTCAGGGTGGACGCGTGATCCCGCTCGAGGGCCAGACTACCGGCAGCGTCAATCTTTCATTTAACGGAACCGATTTCAGCACGGCCAGCGGAACGATCAACTCCGATATCGCAGCAAATGCAGGAGATGCGGCGCGCGGCACCGTGCCGGTCAACGGTCGTGTGCAGCTTTCGGCAACGAATGGCCTCTTTAATGTCGATCTCGCGAAACTTAACACGGAAAAGAGCGAGCTTTCGGCCACAGGGCGTTTTGATTTGAGAAACGATGATTCGAACTTAAATATTGCCCTCAATTCGGCCGATGCCAGCGAGATCGACCGGCTCATCAGAGTTTTGGGACTTTCGCCGGAATTAGAGCGGCAATTTGATTCGATGCAGGTGCAGCTTGCGGGAAATCTCACTTTTAACGGGTCGCTTACTGGTAATTTCAGCGATCCGGTGATCGACGGTCGGGCAGCGATCGATTCGGTATCGCTGCGAGGCAGGGAAATAGGTTCGGTTTCCTCGGATATTTTTGTTGCGCCAGCGGGCATCGAGCTACGAAACGGCAGATTGCTCGAGCGAGACGGCGGCAATATCGCCTTCAACGCGAGCATTCCAAATTCGGGTGCAAATAACATCAGCGTCCGGGCGACACTGACAAATGTCGATGCAGGAAATCTGCTCGCCGCTTTGCCATTGGACAATGTTTTGCCTCAAAGCATTCGTGATTTCAACGCGCAAACTTCAGGTACTGTCAATATTAACGGGCTGCCTAACCAGGCTGTCGGCGAGATCAATCTCTCATCCACGGGCGGTTCCGTGTCCGGACAGGCGTTCGACCAGTTTTCGGCAAAGGCTAATCTTCAGGGCACGCTGATAAATCTGGAGAATTTTGTGTTGCGGACCTCTGAAGGGTTTATAAATGCCAACGGGACATATGACCGCGCGTCCACGGCTTTTGATTTCAATATTAAAGGTGAAAATGTTCAACTCGCTGGTTTGCGGCCGCTGATCGGGCAAATTGACGCGATCCCGTTGATAACCGGCATTGCTAATTTTACGGCAAAAGCCACAGGTTTGGCGGATAGAACCGCGACCTATGATGTAAATTTTTCAGGATCTGCACGTGAGGTAGTAATCAACGATAATGCATTCGGCGTTGTAAACTTTAGCGGAAACACTGCCAATCAGGTCCTCACCGCGGATCTGACGGCTACGCTCGACGGACGGCCCCAGGTTATTAATGCATCAGTGAATTTTGGCGATGAAAACCTTCCGTTTCGCGTACAGACCGAATTTAATCAAAGTCCGCTCGGCCCGTTTGTGGCGTTGATACCGCAGCTCAAAGGCATATCGATCAGCGGAACCGGCACCGGCCGTGTTGAATTCGGCGGTAACTTGTCACAGCGAGACACCGCCGGCAATATTATATTCTCGACTGACAATTTGACCGGCTCAGCACGTTTTTCGCAGCTTGCTCTTCAGATTCTGGATACTCCGCTCGTTGCGACCGAGCCTGTCGTCGTGACCTTTAACCCAAGGGAAATTACCTTCGAAAGCGCGCGCTTTGCCGGCGGCGGCTCAAACGTTACGATAGCCGGAACGAAGGCGGTTATTTCGGACGGTATCAACAACCTCTCCATTAACGGCCGTGTTAATTTGAGTCTCATGAATGCATTTCCGCAAATCGCGGTAACCGACACTTTTTTCGGAGGTTTAGCCGATGTTTCGATGAGGTTTACCGGCACGGATAATAACCCGTTAATTTCCGGTACGGCCGATCTTCAAAATGCTTCACTGGCGACTTTTATCGGCTCTGACCGGCTAACATTTAATAGACTGAATGGACGAATCGTGTTTTCCTCAAACGGAGCGCGGATCGAGCGGGCAACCGGCTTTCTCGGCGGCGGGGAATTTGTCGCCGGCGGTGAAGCTGCTTTTGGCGAAAGCTTGCAAGTCGAGCAATTCCGGCTCGACATCACCGGAACTAATGTCACGATTCCCTTACCCGAAGATTTTATTACTACAGGTGATATCAAGCTGCAGATTTCAGGCGGGCGCGGGCGCAGCGGGATTCTCAATACTCTCATCGCAGGCAATATTCTTGCCAGACGCAGCCTTTACACTAAGGATATCGACCTGGCAAATGTTGTCGGAGGACGCCGCGAAGGCTCGCTTTCAAGCGGTTCTTCCTCGCTTCCTGCTCCGCGTTTCGATCTTACAATCGAAGGCCGCGATGCGTTTGTCATTCGTAATAATATTGCCGATCTAACGGCATCGATTTCCCTGCGGTTGACCGGAACGACAGAAAATCCGCAGATTTCCGGCCGGGTTACTGCGAACAGCGGCACCGTATTTTTCCGCAGCGACCGGTACATCGTGCAGCGCGGCGTTCTGGAATTTCCTCCTAACACCGACATCGATCCGATCATTAATCTCCAGGCGGAATCTGAGATCGGCGGCTATCAGATTTTCGTGAATCTTTCGGGCCCATTGACCGATACCGAAATGCTGAACGCCACAGTGCGGTCGAGCCCGGCGCTTCCACAGGCGGACGTGATTTCGTTGATCACTACCGGAAACCTTTCGAACACCGAGGCCGGGCTTCCGATATTGGCTCAGACCGGTATAAACGCTGCCGCCGACATTCTGACTGATGCTGTTATCAGCAACCCGGCGCGAAGAGCCACAAACAGGCTTTTCGGATTAAATGTTTTCGAGATCGATCCGATCATTTCGGGCCGGCGGCTGAATCCTTCGGCCAGGTTAACGGTCGGACGGCAGATTAACAATAATCTTCGGATAACATATGCGACTAATCTTTCCGCGGATCAGAACCAGGTTTTGGCGCTGGAGTATCGTGTTTCCAACAAGCTTTCTTTTGTCGCTCAGTATGAGCAGCGGTCTTTAAGCAATGTTACACAAGACCGCAACAATTTTAGTTTTGAAGTTAGGTTTAGAAAGAGGTTTTAAGTTGCCTGAAGCCGGTAAATGCCAAGATTAGGATAACGAGTTCTGACAAATCAAAGAATGGTGCCAGACAAGCGGGTATATAACATTTTCAAGAGAAGAATTTCGCCGAAATTTTTCGATCCTTATTGGCTCGCGAGCTCGCGTCTGCTGATTTTGTGTGCTTTCCTGCCGGTTTTTTGTATCAGCGTTTTATCCCAAAGCGAATACGAAAACCGTGAGGTCGCGAACGTTACGGTAACATTCGAAGGAGCCGATAGAAATGTGTCGGTTAGCGAACAATTCCGGCTTATCGCCCGCGAAGCCGTCGGATCGAAATACTCCGCCGTAAAGATCCGTGACGCGATCCAGCAGTTGTATCGCACAAACAGAATCGCTACCATTTCCGTAGAAGCTCTGCCGAGCGGAGAAAACCGCGTTATTGTTCGATTTATAATCAAGCGTAAAACTCAGGCCCAAACTGTAAATATTGAAATCATTGGCGGCGATGACACAAAAGTCACCGAACAAGAACTTTTGTTCAAGTTAAACCTTCTCGAAGCCGGAACGGCAATAACGGAACAAACACTTCGCAACAGTGCAACTCTCATCCAGGAGTATTTACGCGAACGAGGATTTTTCAGAGCCGAAGTCAGTTATTCGCAAACGCCGCTCGATAATCCAACCGAGGTCGCGGTAACATTCCGCGTAACACCGAATGCCCCGGCCACGGTCGGCACTTTTAACATCAACATCGAAGGATTTGACAAGGCAAAGTTCGCCGGTGAATTAAAGCTGGAGCCGGGCAAGCCCTATTCGCGAGAGCTTTTGACGCAAGACGTTGAGAAGGTCCGCGAAATTCTTCGCAAGGACGGTTTTCTGGCTCCATTTCTGAATGAGCCGCGCCCTGTTTATGACAGTGAAAAAAATATTATAAATATCGAGCTTGGCGGAACGAAAGGCCCGACGGTCGAGGTTTCGGTCGAAGCTAAAGGAGAGCGGGGTGAGGAAAGCGATGGAGTTGGTGAAGGCACTCAAAACAAGCTTTTCCCGGTTAGACGTGAAGGAACGCTGGATTATTCTGCAATTATCGAGGGCGAGCGCCGGCTTGAAAACTATTACCAGGAACGCGGGTTCTTTTTTGTGGATGCGACGCCGTTTTGTTCCGTCGAGCCGCCGCTGCTGGAAGGCGATGCTACCGCGATCAGGAACGATACAGAATTTTTGTGCTCAGCGCTTAACAGTGCTGATTTGTCAGATAAGAAAGTGCTTCTCAATTATCGTGTAAATTTAGGGCGCCAGTTAAAATTAGCAGATATCCGGCTCGAGGGAACCGACGAATTTACTATCAGCGAGATTAAAACCGTTCTTGATTCAAAGGAAGCAAATATCCTGGGCATAATTCCTCTTTTCGGTTACGGACGCGGTTATACCAGCGAAAGGCTTCTTGAAGAGGACGCATCCACCATACGGTCGCTTCTCCGTGAGCTCGGCTACCGCGAAGCCCAGGTCAGGGCAAATCAAGGCGTGAGCCCCGATGGTGAGAATCTGATCATCACATTCGTCGTCGAAGAGGGCACACCCACCATTATTTCCGATGTTCAAATCAACGGAAATATAGAATTCTCCGACGCCGTGCTAATGGCTCAACTACCCGCGCTCGTCGGCAAAAATTTTTCACGCGCCAAGATTCGAAACGGGCAGAGAAAGCTTTCGGAGTTTTACTCGCAGGCCGGCTATTTCGATGCCGTTGTCGATTTTTCCATCGACGAGAGAACCGTCGATCCCGTTACGGGCGAAAAATTGTTTAAGATCGTTTACCAGGTCAAGCACAGGCCGAATCCGCTTTCAGCCGAAACAATCACAGCCACGGAAACCGGCCCTTTGCCGGCGGGCGAAGGCAAAAAGGTTTATATTGGCCGAATTCTCGTAACAGGAAACGAGAACACAAAATCCGAAGCGATTCAAAGAGCATTAACTTTGCGGTCTGAAGAGGTATTGCGGGCGAGGGATATTTACACCAGCGAGCAGAATCTTTATGCGAGCGATGTATTTTCCCGGGTTGAGATCAAACGGCAGCCAGTCGGTGAAACCAAAGATGGCCGGTTGGCCGATTTGATCGTCAATGTCGAGGAGCAGGCATCGCGGATACTTTCATACGGCGGCGGTTATTCAACCGATGTCGGTGCCAGCGGTTTTGTCGATATCAGGCATTTGAACCTTTTCGGCAGGTTATGGCAGGGCGGCGCCCGAATTCGCGTCAGCCAGCGCCAACAGCTTGCTCAACTGGATTATTTTAACCCGCGTTTTATCCGCGACGGTGAAAAACGCTTTGCGCCTTTAACTATTACTGCTCAATATCAGCGCGATTCGACCGTTACACGTTTTTTTCGCTCGGCTTTTGACAGGGGAACGTTCGGTATAGTTCAGAGGCTGGACGAGAACGGAAATCCCATCGACGAGTTCGGAGCAGATGTCGGCAGTCCAACCTTAAACCGCTTGCTGCTGACGGCTGAAACGAACCGGACAATCAGCCTTAGAAATCGAAGCATACTTTTCTTTAGATACCGATTCGAAGACGTGCGGCTTTTTAACATCCAGAGTCTTTTGATCAGAGATCTGCTCGTTCCCGATTCCCGGATTCGCATTTCCGGGTTCGGCGCTACGTTTGTACGGGACACGCGCCAGGATTGCTCTATAAAATATTCGATACTGGATATCATCGCCCGCGGCGAAGCCGGTGAGCCTTGCCGTTACAGTGCCGGCGACCCGACCAACGGCGATTATTTGACCGCCGAATACAACGTTTCGCTGCCGTTTTTGGGCGCGAACATCGGTTTTCACAAATTTCAGGCGTCTTACAATAAATATTACACGGTCCGTGCTTTGAAAAACACCACGTTTGCCGGACGGGCCATTCTGGGCCTGGCTAATGTTTTTTCTTCGGGCAACAGGTTTTCCTCAACCCAGTTTCCGGATCTCGAAGGCATTTTGCCGATCAGCGAAAGATTCTTTGCGGGCGGGCCGAACACTCTTCGCGGTTTTGATTTCGAATCGGCCGGTCCGCGTATCGTCGTCGTGCCGCAGGGCACGTTTCGCAACAGAAACGGAGATCCAGTAACTCTGGATCCGTTCACAATTCCCTTTGGGGGGAATGCATTGGCCGTGGTCAATCTGGAGGCCCGCATTCCGATTACTGAATTGGTGCGCGCCGTCCCTTTCTACGACGGCGGAAACGTGTTCCGCCGCGTCGGCGATATTTTTAATCCGCCCGACGCCCCGCCGAACGATGTCTTCCGGCAAAACCTGCGGGTGCTGTGGTCGCATACTATCGGACTTGGTCTCAGGATCAAAACGCCGATCGGAGGAGAATTCGGTATCGATTACGGATATTTGCTCAATCCTCCCCGGTTTTTGATTCCGCAGGTCAGCGGGCCGAACGCGATATTTCAGTTGCCGCAAAGCCAGATTCACTTCCGCTTTTCGCAGGCATTTTAGCTTCGCGCTCTTAATTGACAGTGGCGTAGGCTATGATGTGGCTTTCATCCAGCTCGACGATTACGTCATTCTCAAAGGTGGCCGGTAAAATGATGTCGCATTCGGCTATTTCATGTACCGTTGTACCGCTGTCTGAATTTGTCGATTCCGACTCGGATTTTGGCGAAAGCTGTTCTTCCAGCCGGGCATTTCGCTGTTTATGAAATGCTTTTGTCAAATACATCGCCTTATCCGCCGCTATTATCATGTGGTCGAAGGTCTCGCCATGATTCGGATACCCGGCCGAGCCCAGGCTTACTCCAACTCGTGCAAAGTTATCTTCGCCGACAGGCAGCGAGAATGCGTTGACTGCGGCCTCTATTCTTCTGCACAATTCGATAACACTTGAGCCTTCCGCGTCCGGAATTATTGCGACGAACTCATCGCCGCCGTACCGTGCAAGGAAGTCGTAATCCCTAAGCTCTCCGCGAATTACCTTGCTGATTTCCTTCAGCATTTTATCGCCGGTCTTATGTCCAAAGGTGTCGTTGACCGCTTTGAATCCATCGAGATCGAGAACGAGAAGTTGAAAATTATTTCCGCTTCGTTTTGCCCGTGCAGTTTCCTTGTCAAAATGCATTTGCAGGCTTCTCGCATTCGGCAGGCCGGTCATAGGATCGGTTAATGCATAGATTTCCGTCGCTGCGTGCTGCACCGACTTGCAGATTGCGTCGGCGGCAATACGGGAAATCGTTTCCAAAAGGCGTAGATGCTCTTCTTCGTAAATTGCGAGCTCGCTTGAATAAAGAGAGACGGCGCCGATAAGCTTTTCATCGGCCAGCAGCGGCAACGACGCCATCGCGACATAGTTTTTGCCCATCTCAATGTCCGCGATGGCGAAATCAAGAGCCGGATCCACATTTTCGATTGATTTGCATTTTTCCAATACGTAGCCCGTTGCCCCATCCCCGACTTTTACCCTTTTGCCTTTAAGTTCAGTTGCGTGTTTCCCGTCTGCATACACAGCTGTCGCAAACTCATTTGTTTCGTCAATAAGGTACACGAGACACGTATCGAACGGCACGAATTCCGCCACCTTTTTTGTGAAGAGCGACAAAGTTTCATCGAGGTTCAGCGATGAGCTGAAGTCCCTCGCCATCTCATATAACGTAAAGACTTCCCGGTTAGCGCGCTTGATTTGCTCGACGTAATTGGGAACGGCGCTCTGAGCCGGAGCATTTAATTTATCGGCTTCAAATTTGTATGAAAGCCCCTGTGAGTCGACTTCGGCGTCGAACGATCTCAGGTTTCTGAGAAAGGTCGATACTATGTTGGGATCAAACTGGGTTCCGGCGCCGGCACGTAAAAAGTTACAGGCGTCTTCGCGTGAAACTGCCCCGCGATAGGGCCGGGCTCCGCGAAGCGTATCATAGGCGTCGGCTACAGAAAGGATGCGCGCCGTCAGCGGAATATTGCTGCCTTTCAGGCCTTCTGGATAGCCGCTTCCGTCCCAACATTCGTGATGATATTTAACGGTGGGTACAACCGGATATTCAAATCCAACTTTTTCCAGCATAGAAGCGCTCACCGAAGAATGGATCTTTGCTTTTTCCATTTCCGCAGGAGTCAGCCTGCCCGGTTTATTTAGGATATGGTCAGGCACGGCAAGCTTCCCGATATCGTGAAGAAGCGCTCCGGTGCGCAGTGCGTTTACATCGTCCTCCGGCAGACCCATAACCGTGCCGAGGCCCACGGAATACAATTGCGTCCGACGGACATGCCCGACGCCGACCTGATCGCGGGCGTCTATTGCGGTTGCCAGAGCTTCCACCGTTGCCAGGTGTATTCGGCTTGCCTCGCTGATCTGTTTGGTATGCTGCTCCAGTCGGCGCGAGTGAATTTTGTAGGCGAGATTTCCGATTACCGCAATTGGGACGATGACCAGCCCGAATTCGATACCGAAATGATTAAATGTAAGGAACGACAAAATTGTCGGGAACAAGCTGACGGCGTGCGAAGCTGCAGGCATCAGAAATATAGCGCGAAGTTTATGACGGTTCGGCGGGCCGTTTTCAAGGAGGGAGGAAATAAATGACAGCATCGAGTGCATTACGTAATGCGTCAACGTCATAAAAAATCCCGCAATAATTACCTCGTATGGCACTAGCGGGTTTTCGCCGCCAATCGCCGGCTGAAGACTCGTCAGATATCCAAGTGTATTGTAATAAATGGCCGCTGAATTAAACGTACAAAAAACGTCCGTGGAAATAACGCTGAGCCACGCGCTTTTGCGGTTGCGGAATGCTCCCAGGCTTGCCAGCGAAGCACATGCAGCCAGCAAAGTGCCGCCGGGAACGCCGAGCCAAATGATACCCCAAAAAGCTATTACAATTTTGGGTGCAAATATTATCCCGGTACCCGGGATTTTTACTTCATATTTACTTATCAGAGCGGATACAAAAATCGATACTGCCAATATGACGATGTTGGTAAACGAAAATGAAAACACCTCAATTACAGAAAACGCGAGCACGAGTACTGCAATGCCGAGCACTAGCCACCGCAGCACTTTCGACTGCCTATCGATTTCTAAATTTATGAAGTGTTTCATTTTCGTCACCTGGGGAAAAGATCTATGTTGTGAGAGCAATTCAAGATCCATTCCTCTATTGTTGTTGCATAACAACTCATCCCTGTGAGCCGTCATCGAAACAACACTATACAAACCACGTGCCAAAATTCTATTATCGTTAATAATTAGATTTATCGCGTAAAACGCGGTTTTTTTCGGATTTACATCGGGCGGGTTGCAAATTTTATTGTTCAAAATGACCGCAATCATTCTAAATGACATGATAAGATTTTTTCGGGTGCAGTGGATTGGCTGTTTAGAAATGCGAAACTTTGACTTTTCAAAGCTCCTTACAATTTTTTTTATCGCTAACTGCTTTGTTCTTGCCGCTGCCGGCCAACAAACGGAGGATGTAATTAAGGTTGATACGGAACTTGCGGCGTTTGAAATTAGCGTAATTGACAGAAAAGGAATGCCTGTTCGAAATCTCAGAGCTAACGACTTCCGGGTTTACGAAGATGGAATCGAGCGAACGGCGGATTTTTTTGAGCCGATAACGAAGCAGGACGAAGGCCGGCCTTTGTCGGTCGTGTTTGCGTTGGATGTTTCCGGCAGCATGACAGCCGCGGAATTGCAAAGGCTAAAAACGGCGATGCAAAGTTTTGTTGAAAGGCTGGCCGATTACAACTCTTACTTTGCCGTAATGACCTTCGCAATGGAAGTCAAAACTTTGCAATCGTTTACAAACCGCCCGGAGAGGCTCGAAAAATCATTTGCCAGGCTTTCGCGCGATCAGGACGGGCTGTCCACGCACGCCTACGACGCTGTCGACGAAGCGATCCGGCTTCTTTGGAAAAAATCGCCGAAGGCAGTGAAAAACCGTATCCCAAAGCGGGCTGTAATCCTGATTACCGACGGTTTTCCGGTCGGCGATATCGTTTCGCCCGAAACTGTTACCGAGCGTGCAAA
Organism: Blastocatellia bacterium; assembly: GCA_013695195.1. Taxonomy (GTDB): domain Bacteria; phylum Acidobacteriota; class Blastocatellia; order Pyrinomonadales; family Pyrinomonadaceae; genus OLB17. The sequence goes on from JACDAY010000266.1 coordinate 15,285, forward strand.
TCTCAACGAAACGACAGTTTATTCTGTAATATTGCCATCCTATTCGAGGCTTCAGGGCACAAAAAAACCGTTGCTAACGCCGCTTGAGGCAAGCCGGCTCGTAGAGAAAACCGGCGGCAGGAATCTATATGCGACCGACAACAATTTTGAGCCTCTGTTTAAGGCTCTGGCGGAAGAGATCACTGCATCGTATGCGTTGGCATTTTATCCCGACGAGGAAAAGCGCGCTGACGGAAAATTTCACCAGGTCCGAATCGAATCCCGAAACGGTTTGGTTATAAAACAAAATCGGCCGGGATACATGATAAAGCAGTAGCGGTTCAGCTAAGAACGATTTAGATCGGTAACTATATTTTTTGTAACACTTAAATATTCAAATTGACCCTTAATTCAATTTTGGCACCTTAATCTTAATATTCATGTGCCTCAAAATCATCCTTCTCGGCGTAATCGTCGGTATCCAATTCTTCGTAAAGGTCTAGCTCGATCGGATCGAGCCCCACAATTACCAGGTTTGAATGGCATTCGTCACAGGACACGCGGTCGCCCTGTTCCAATTCAACATCCACAAAAACTTCCTCTTCACATTCGGGACAAATCGATGTCGGCATTTTTTCTTTTCTCCGGAAATCTACTAAATTTATCTGAGCAGCGCTCAAAAACCAAACAAAATATGTATGCTTACAAATCTAACTTTTAATAGAACAGTCTGGCAAGGCGATTTTGCCAAGTTTCTCCAAATGTTATCGAATAAGCCGCAGCTTACAGTTTTCTAAATGCAATTTCCTTTTAATATTCTTCAAGACCAGGATTTCGACGTGATCGGGTTTGGGACTAATGCCGTAGACTTTTTGATTCAAGTGCCGGATTATCCAGCATTCAATTCAAAGGTAGAGCTTGTCGATTACGTGCGGGCGGCTGGCGGCGAAGTGGCAACGGCGATGGCCGGCCTTCAGCGCCTGGGGCTGAAAACGTCATATATCGGGCGTTTCGGAAATGACGATGCCGGCGATTTCGGGTTGCGAACGCTCATCGATGAAGGAGTAGATGTAACATACGCCGAGCAGATAGAAGGAGCGAGAACACAGATCGCATTTATCGTGATCGATACGCGAAACGGCGAGCGGACCGTCATCTGGCATCGCGACGCGAAATTGGCGTATAAAGAAACGGAAGTTCCGGCCGATGCCCTGATCCACAGCAAGGTTTTACATTTCACGCCGCATGATATAGAAGCCTGCATAAAATTGGCTCGTGCTGCGAAGGAAAATAGCATGGTTGTATCGATAGACGTAGATAAAGTGTTCGATGATATAGACGAGCTTCTTCCTTTTGTCGATATTATGATCGCTTCTGCTGACTTTCCCGAAAAGCTACTCGGCGCCAGCGATCAAAAAACGGCGCTGCGCGAGATCAAGATGCGTTTCGGGTGCGGAATTGCCGGCGTAACGCTCGGGGAAAAAGGCTCGCTTTTATTGTGCGGGGACGAGTTTATCGAAACTCCGGGATTTGCAGTTCCCGGAGGCTGCAAAGACACGACAGGAGCGGGCGATTCGTTCCGCGCGGGGCTTCTCTACGGCTTTTTGACAGGCGAATCGGTCGAGAAAAGCGCCCGCATTGCAAATGCTGTGGCAGCATTAAAATGCCGCGCCGTCGGCGCCCGAACCGCGTTGCCAACCCGTGAGGAGGTTTACGATTTGCTTAAAAATATGTAAAGCA
>JACDAY010000285.1 GCA_013695195.1 Blastocatellia bacterium
AACATCAGGGGAGTGAAAATATCATGCTCAGTGTCTCGAATTTCCCCTTCCGTAAATGGTTTCGCGTAATCGCCAAAGCCTTTGACAAAGCCGTCCTCAGTTCCGACAATCGTAAACCTCTCCCGCTTCGTGTTCGGCTTCAGCACCATCGTCGCGATCGCCCCTGAGCTTTTGTGGGTTTCGATTGCCTCCGCTATATCGATATCCGTGATTATCTTTCCATTGACGACCAGAAACATGTCGTCTTCGAGTAAATGACGGGCGTTGTCCAAGCCTCCGGCTGTGCCCAGAATGTCCGGCTCTTCAAATGTATATTCAATTTTTACACCGAAATCTGTTCCGTCGCCCAGAGCGTTGATCACCGACTGTGGTTGATGATGTAAATTAACGACAAAATCCTTCAGCCCGAACCGAGCCAGATACTCTGCCACGTATCCGACGAGCGGCTTCCCAAGGAAGGGAATCGCCGGCTTGGTTCTATCGATGGTTAACGGGAAAAGCCGCGTTCCGAATCCTGCGGCCAAAATCATCGTTTTCATATTGAGTCAAGCGGATTAGCTCTTTGAGCTAAGACAACTTTACGGCAATGACCGGCTATTTATCAACCAAGGTCTTGCAAGAAACTTAGTAAAATTTCGCTTCATTTTGGATTTTATTTACTACCAGGGCTCGCGGGCCTGCACATGGTAATAACTGAACTACTCCTCACCTAATATTCTGTAGTAGTTTCATAGACTTCAAGCTAAAAAGAGCGGGGGCAGAGCCGCCCTTCCAAACCTGTCTGTAATCCGCTTAACCTTTGTTCTTTTACTTGAGTTTATATGCAAGTTAAGTTAGAACAGTTCAAGCTAATCGAGACCGCAGGTTCGGAAAGATTGCTTTGCACCAGCTCTTTTCGTAAACAATATGGATTCTACGATGCCTCAAAAGAATAACAGTAAAGCGATTTTCGGCTGGATGACGTACGATTGGGCGAATTCGGCCTTTTATACAACCGTTGTCGCTGTCCTGATCGGGCCTTACCTGATAAACCTTGCCCAGCAGTCCGTCGGTGAAGACGGAGTAATACTCGACCTGTTATTTTTTAATGTTACGCCGAAAGGCCTGCCTGCTTTCTGCATCGCGATCTCCGTATTTGCGATGGTTGCACTCCTGCCGATATTGGGAGCGATTGCCGATTATACGCATTTAAAGAAACGCATGATGGCGTTTTTTTGCTATCTGGGAGTGCTTTCAAGCGCGCTTTTATTTTTCGTTACCGGAGATTCGTATATTATCTGCAGCGTTTTGCTGATCATATCGAACATGAGTTTCGCCGCCGCGAACGTGTTTTACAACGCATTTCTCATCGACCTAACGACCGAGGACAGGCGCGACCGCGTTTCGAGCTACGGATACGCATCCGGTTATTTGGGTGGGGTGGTAATGCTGATTGCAAACATCGCGCTCATACAAAACGCCGAACGGCTCGGAATCTCAACCGGAACGGCCGTTCGGATCAGCTTTCTCGCCGCCGCAGTTTGGTGGGGATTGTTTGCGGCAATTAGTTTTTATCTGATCAAAACGCCGCGTGAAATAAGAGAATTGCCGCCCGGAAAAAACCTTGTGACAATAGGTTTTTCAGAAGTCCGGCAAACGCTGAAGGAGCTTCGGCGGCTGAAATACACCGCGCTTTTTCTCGTCGCATACCTTTTTTACAACGATGGAATTCAAACAGTAATACTTCAATCGTCGGTATTTTTGTCCTATGAGCTTTTCACGTCGAAAGGCCTGCCAGAGGACAATTCTTTTTTATTGGGAATCTTCCTCGTCGCACAAGTTTTCGCTCTTATCGGCGCGATCACGTTCGAGCGCCTTGCCAGGATCATCGGTGCAAAGCGAACGATCATTATTTCGCTGGTAATTTGGTGCGCAATCGTCATTTATGCTTACGGATTCCTTGAAACAAAGACCCAGGCATGGATAATGGGTGCTGGTATTGGGCTAGTACTCGGTAGCGCACAAGCACTTTCGCGTTCGCTTTACTCGCAAATGATCCCTAAAGGGCGCGAATCGTCATTTTTCGGGCTATACGAAATTTCGGAAAAAGGAACTTCGTGGATGGGACAGTTGTTATTTACAATAATCGTCGGCGCGACCGGATCTTTTCGCCATGCGATATTGGCTTTGATCGTGTTCTTCGTTGTCGGAAGCATCATTCTCGTTTTTACCGACACGGAAAGGGCCATTCACGAAGCCGGAAACCTGACGCCGGAAGGGGCGGTTAAGTGACAACCGCTTTGTCAAAAAGTTCCGCTTGGCTATAATGATCGAAAGGAACGTTTCCGAGTTTTCAATAATTGAACAACAACGTGATAGAAAATACAACATACAGGATAGTTACGATTTTTGGCGGTTCGAAGTGCTCATCAGATTCGGCGGAATATAAAGACGCGGAAGATTTGGGCCGCCGCCTTGCCGAAGCGGGCTTTACAATCTGCACGGGCGGTTACTTGGGAATTATGGAAGCCGCGTCACGCGGTGCACGCGAAAAGGGCGGCCGGGTATTCGGCATCGTCATGAACCAATTCAAGTCCGAACCCAACCGCTATCTCACGGATAAAGTCGCTACTGACCATTTTTACGACAGGCTTCAAAATTTGATAACGCGTTCCGTCGGATTTGTCGCCTTCCGCGGCGGAATGGGAACAGTCACCGAAATATCTTTGGTATGGAACAAGCTACAGACGCGAGTGCTTGAAAGGCGGCCGCTCGTGCTGATAGGCGATTGCTGGAAGGAAGTCGTCAGTGCCTGGCAGAAGAATCTTGTGGTTTCCGATTCTGATGTTTCTTTTCTTGACTTTGCGGACAACGCCGAACAGGCGAGCCGCATAATCATTGAAAAATCCAAAGGGGTTCGTCTAGAAACGATAGTTTAGTAAAGCTGGTTTTTCGATATTCAATTTAAATCAGATTGCAGGTCAAGAAGGGCGGCTCTGCCTCCGCTGCATTTTGAAGAAGAAAGAGTTTAAGAGCGGATGTAGAACCTGCAATCAGGATTGAGTTGAAAAGTTTTTATTTAATTGTATGAATTGTCCAAAATGTAATGCTTTACTTCTCGACAATGCAAGGTTTTGCGGTTCGTGCGGGCTTACGCTTCAATCTGAGGCCTCGCCATCTTCATCGCCGCGGCAAACGGGCGGTGCATTCCAATTTGACGCCGACGGTCGTGGACAAGGCCGCGGCTACACGTGGGAGATAATATTTCAGGGCGCTTTTGCTCTTGCGGTGGTTAATTTGCAGCCGGAGCAGGCAATTTCGGCGGAAGCCGGAGCAATGGTCTCGATGTCGGCGAATGTGGATCTCGAATCACAGATGAAGGGCGGCGTTTTTGGCGCTTTGAAGCGCGCGGTAGGCGGCGAATCCGCCTTTGTTTCCACATTTACTTCACGCGGCGGCCCGGGCGAAGTTACTTTTGCGCCTGGTGCACCCGGAGACGTTGCCGGAATCGAAATGAATAACCAGACATTTATGGTTCAGTCGAGTTCCTATCTTGCGGGCGATACCAGCCTGACCGTAGACACAAAATTCGGCGGTGCGAAATCATTCTTCGGCGGTGAAGGACTTTTCGTCCTCCAAATCTCAGGTGCGGGCCTGCTGCTGGTTTCGTCATTCGGAGCTATCCACAGAAAAACGCTTCGTCCCGGCGAGAAATATGTGGTCGATACCGGCCATCTCGTTGCATGGGAAGGGCATATGCAGTACAACCTTCGTAAAGCTGCCAGCGGGTTTTTCAAAAGTTTTCTTAGCGGAGAAGGAATGGTGGCCGAATTCAGCGGCCCCGGCGAGATATTGATCCAGACGCGGAACCTGGCAGCGTTCGCGGGCCTTTTAAAACCGTTTTTCCCGACACAAGGCGGCAGCGGAGGCGGTTTCAGCTTCGGCAATTGAAAAGATATTAATTTTGGCGCTTGGGTTCCGTAATATGGAAGCTATCGATACAACCGCTAAACCGGCCGCCGCGTTTGACAAAAAACCTGAAATCCGCTTAAAGGCCCGGGCGGTTTCAAGAGGCGTTGCGATCGGTAAAATAGTTTGTTTGTACGGCAGTAACCGGCAGTTTTATAGAGTTCACATTGAATATTCCGAAATTGAGCGTGAGCTGCGTCGGCTCAGGGCCGGCATTACACTCGCCAAACGCCAGTTAACTCATATTGTGTCATCGAAGCACCGGCCTATCCCGGATTCGAGTCCTGGCATTTTCGATGCTCATCGAATGCTGCTTGCAGACTCGTCGATGCTTTCCGAGATCGAAAGCGAAATTTCCGAGCAAAAAGTCAATGCCGAGTGGGCGATAAAACTTGTCACGGACAAATATATAGCGAAATACAAGGCTATTCCCGACGAACACCTGCGTGATCGTTACATAGACCTTGAGGATGTTTCCGAGCGGATTCTCACCTCATTGGGCGGCGGCGGAAGGCTGCAGATTCCATTGGGGGACGACTCCATCATCGCGGCCAGGGAGCTGAAGCCGTCGACTTTGGTTGAATTAGGAGAAAAAACTCCCAGAGCCGTCCTGACGGAAAACGGCGGATGGACGTCACACTCGTTTATTTTGGCAAGGGAGTTGAATTTGCCTGCGGTAACCGGGCTGAAGAATCTGCTTCGGCGGGTAAAGACGGGCGACGATGTGATCGTGGATGGCTATAACGGGCTGATTATACTCAATCCCGAGAAGGAAACGTTTCGGAAATACGCTATCCCGGCAGCTCAATTCAAGGAAGTCAATTTTGACAACATTGAAGATTCAGACAAGCCTGCCAAAACACTCGACGGGCATGAAATAAGAATTTTGGCGAATTCCGATGTGCCGTCAAACTATCGCAGAGCCAAGCGCCTCGGAGCGAAAGGCGTCGGGCTTTACCGTTCCGAGTTCCTCTTCAATCAATCCCGGGGATTTCCGTCCGAAAATGAGCAGATTGAAGCATATCGGAAAATCGCGGATCTTGCCGGAAACGACGGCGTAAAGATTCGCACATTCGATTTAGGAGCCGAGCAGCTGCTCGATCAAAACGCGAACAGGGAAAAGAATCCGGCGCTTGGACTTCGCGCAATCAGACTGGGCTTGACTTACAAAAACCAGCTCAAGATTCAGCTCAGAGCGCTTCTCCGGGCTTCATTTCAGCGTCATATCGATATAGTCCTGCCGATGATTTCCGGCCTTTCGGAAATCCGTGAAATCAAAGCGATTCTAAAGAAAGAAAGCGATCAGCTGGCAGCGAGGGGCAAGGAAGTCGGCAATCCTTTGATCGGCGCAATGATCGAAGTTCCGGCTGCGGTGCTAATGATTAAGGAACTGGCCGAAGAAACGGACTTCTTCTGTTTGGGAACAAACGATTTAGTGCAATACATTCTCGCAGCGGATCGTGACAACGAAACCGTCGCCGACTGGTTTCGGACACTCCATCCGGCAGTGCTGCGTGCAATCCGAAGCGTTTTGAATACATCGAGGGAGACTGGCAAACGTGTGATAGTGTGCGGCGAAATGGCCGGTTCGCCATATTATATACCGATTTTGCTGGGACTTGGAGCGACCGAATTGAGTATGAATGCTCATTCGATTCCACGGGTTAAGCGAATAATCTCAGGTATTGCATTAGAAGAAACCCATCAATTACTGCTAAACATTGAACCATGCCGAACGGTAGAAGAAGTTGAAAACATTGTCGATCTTCACTTTCGCAAACATTGGACTCATCTCTTCCCGGCGGATTTTTTACGCGGTCTTCGGCGATGAGATAGCTCGCACCTGCAAGTCGAACAATTTATTTCAACACCTGAGTATACAAATCCGATTTTGATGTTCAACAATATTTGCTATACTTAAACCGCCTTGCAATGGAGCAGGTTGGGCAGTCGCTTGCGTCAAGCAAGAGGAAAGTCCGAACATCAAAGGGCAACGAGCCGGATAACTTCCGGGCGTTCGAAAGATCGGACGACGACAAGTGCAACAGAAAGCAAACCAGCCTTGAAAAAGGTGATGGGTGAAATGGTGAGGTAAGAGCTCACCGGCGCGTGTGGTAACATGCGCGGCCGGGTAAACTCCTCGTGGTGCAAGACCAAATAGGGAAACGCGAATTTGAACTGCCCGTTCAAGCGCCGATGCTGATCGGCAGCGTTTCCGGGTAGGTCGCTCGAGCCGTTCGGTAACGAACGGCCTGGATGAATGATTGCCGCCCGCCTGGCGGGTACAAAATTCGGCTTATAGGCCTGCTCCAATGCTTTGGCTTTTTTTGAAAAAATTTTAGGAGAATTGGTCAAAGATATGGCAAATCGAAAGGGCGTGTTTATCGGAGCTTACGTTCCAAACGAGCTGAAAGAATCGCTGCGCCGGCGCGCGGCTTCCGAACACCGCACGCTTTCGCAGGAGATAATACGTATTTTAGTTGAAGAGGTACATGGCAAAGGGCTGCCGGCGGGAAGTGTTGACCGTAGGAACAGCACAAACATTCCCAGGCGCCGCGCCACCGATCCGCTCCCGCGGCGGCGCTCGGAAGATCTTCCCTTTCTGCCCGGCGACAACAAAAAGAAATAATCTACTTCCAAGTCGGCCTTTTCTTTTTCAATTGTTAATTTGATAAAATTCTCAGGAATGCCCAATAAATCTATTTGGATATCATTTTTTGCTGTGGTTGTGAGTTTTATCGGGGGATTTTTGCTTGCAAACACCTTGAATCGTGGAGAAATAGAAGCAAACAGAGCCGAAAACGATGGCCTTAAAACGGCCCAAGTGAAAGGGACTCAAAATTCGCCTGAACTTACGTTAACGAGCGAAGAAATCAAAACAAAAATTGCCCAGGCAGACGCGAATCAAAACAATTTTGCATTTCAGAAAAATCTGGGTTTGGCGCTATACAGATACGGCTCGATGAAGCAGGATCCTGAACTGATTTCCGAATCCGCGAGGATTTTGCAGCGCGCCTTTGACCTTGATCCGGCCGATTTCGATATTCAAACGGGTCTCGGCAACGCCTATTTTGATGTCGGATATTTTAATAAGGACAATGAAAGCTTTGTAAAATCAAGAGAATATTACGGCAAGGCCCTGGCAAAAAGGCCCGGAGATGTGGAAATCCGAACCGATCAGGGAATAACGTATTTTCTACAGCAGCCACCCGACCTTGAACGTGCCGTTGGGGAATTTGAGAAATCGCTTGCCATCAATCCGAAACACGAAAAAACGCTCCAGTTTCTTATTCAGTCTCTGGTAAAGCAAAATGAAACCGGAAAAGCCGCTTATTATTTGGAGCAATTGAAAAAAGCGAATGCTGACAATCCGTCCATTACCGAATTGTCCATGCTGCTAGACGGCGGCAGAGTTGGGCTGAAAAAATGAAGGAAGTTATTTTTGTCTCCGTGGTTTTGTTAGTGCTGTTCGTTTTAACTGCGATCCGCTATCGAAAACAGATTATGGCGTTATTGAATGTCTGGAGAATGCTGCGGTCAATGCGCCAAATGAACCCGACCCGCAATTCTCAGATCAACGGCGGTACCAAACCGGCGGGCCCGCTTGTCAATTGCGGAAAATGCGGGACCTGGGTTCCCGATATTCAGTCTATAAAGATTGGCCGTGCATCTTATTGCTCGGCAGAGTGTGTTGAGAAAAGCGCTCAGGCAGCCTAGGTTGGCGTAGATCCATAACTCCATCGTGAAACAGTGTTGAGTTCCGTAGGAACGGACAAAAATACGCCTTTCATAAGGTGCTTTGTCGATTCTCTGACAAATTTATCTACAAACATAGCGTTCTTAGCTGAACTCAAAAACAAACTATCATATTTCGATATAACTTAGCATTTTAGGTAACGAACCGGCCTAAATACCATGCGATCATTTGTTCTCCAAACAGCAAAGCTAGTAGCGAGCCGATTCCCAGAAATATGCCGAACGGAATCTGTGTTTGAAAATCCTTTTCTTTTTGTCTGGCGATGACCGCAACGCCGATTACCGCTCCCGAAAAGGCGGCCAGGAAAATAGCGAGGATCGCTAGCCTCCAACCGAGAAGAGCGCCGACGCCCAGCATCATTTTCACATCGCCGAGGCCCATTGCATCGACGCCCCGAAATCGCTTCCAAGCCTCGCCGACCAGCCAAAGCGATCCGCCGCCAGCAAGAGCACCAAGAAATGCGCCGATTAGCGAAACCAACCAGGCTGGATAGCCTATGAAATAAGTCGCGGGCGCAAATCTCATATCGCTAAAATATTCCCATCCGAAAATCAAAGGAAAAATAATTCTAACCAACAACGTGAAAATCAATAACGGATAAGTGATTACATTCGGCAGTATCATATGCTCGGCGTCGATAAACACCAACGCGACAATAGCCGCCGCAAACACAAGACACACCGGAAGAAACGGATTTAATCCTATTTGCCAGTAAACAAGCACGAAAAGCAGCGCGGTTAACAGTTCGACGGCGGGATAACGCGCGGATATAGGAGCTTTGCAGCCTCGGCATTTCCCCCAAAGTATTATCCAGCTAAAAATCGGAATGTTGTCATAAGCCTTGATCGGCATCTTGCAATTTGGACAAGCGGAATTAGGAAAAACTATCGACTGCTCATTCGGCACCCGATGTATAACGACATTCAAAAAGCTTCCGACAATGCTGCCGAATAGAAAAACAAACGCATAGCTGATTGCTTCAGGCAAACCGGTAAGCGCTTCGAAGGAAGTTAAAAGAATGCTCATTAGGTTAATATTGCTTGGAGTGTAAAAGGAAAGAAAGAGTCTCTAACGCCGCTCTTTATAATAAACTCTTTGGTTAAAAAAGGGAAGGTTTGACCGTTGTGGAAATTATATGGTTTCTAACGGCGGTGTTGATGTGGCGGCAAACCGGCTACACGCAAGCTAAAAGATAAAAGACACCGTGAAAAGAGAGTCGCTGTTTGCCGCTCACGTCCAATAACTTGTTGGGCTGTCCGATGAATATAAGCGCTTTTTAGCTTCCTGATAGTGTCTTTTCAACTTTACCTTTTTCATTCAATAACTCAACTTTTACAACGTAACCAATGTAAATTAATGGGGTCAAGCCTCTGTCGGTAATGCGAACATAAACATTAACTCGCTTGTTGAGCCACTCATCTTTTTGCTCCAGCAAAGGTTTGCCAATTTCTTCGTCCGCAAAAATTGAAAACTCTTGAATGCAACACGGATTTTCATTTTCAGTTTTTGCGCCGCGTCGGAATTTTGTTCGTGGGTCGTAAAGCTGGAAAAGATGCGCCCAATCGTTTTCAAATCCGCGCACATCTTCGAGAATCACGTTTGAGATTTTCAGCGTTTTATCAGTGTAATCTACGCCGTATTTTCTAATCTTAAGTAAAGAAACTGTCTTAACATAAGACAACTTCGAGCCTGTTTTAGTTTGTCCCCAAGCGTAAAGGCTTCCGCAGGCAAGACAAAGAATTAAAGAAATTAGAACTTTGTATTTCATACCGATTATAGGAACGCGAAGCAGCCCAACTTATAATTATGCGGAATCATTCCAGATAATACTACAATTCTGCGTATTATCCCGAAGCATTCCTGCTAACATGCAGTTTTAGTTTATTAGCCCGAACCGATCTTTATAAGAGGCCCGATTCTCTTATTATGCGGAACTTTCAGCATTATGAAGATACGAGCGTGTAACTACGGTCATTTGCCGAGGATAGACATGAAAATACGGTTAATGACCTCAAACGGCTTCGGATTGGGACGTGAAGTTAAACGCTTTAAGTTTTAGCGCCGGAAGCAGGGAAGAATTGCCGCCGCCGCTTTCGGAGCCGCCGACGCGTTCGGAAACGCCTATCATTTCTACATTCCCCGGCGCGAGCATTTGGGTTATGGATTGATTAAACCTGAAATTCTTTAGCGGATATTGAATTTCGCCGTTTTCGATGAGCCAGACGCCGTCGCGGGTCAGGCCGGTCAGGCTGGCGGTTCGGGGATCGGTGGAGCGGATGTACCAGAAACGGCTGATAAGAATCCCGCGTTTTGTACTCTTTGTCATCTCCTCTACACTCGACGTGGCCGAGCCTGTTTCGATGATCGAATTTACGGGGCCGGGCGTCGGTTGTTTCTCTTTTTGTTTTGCCCAGAAACGGTTGTAAATCAGGTTTTCGAGGACGCCGTTTTTCACAAGATAAATCTTTTCCGCCGGAATGCCGCCTTGGGCAGACTGCTCGCCGGGAAGCTCCGGGTGCCACGGATCGCTGATGATGCTTATGCGTTCGTCAAAAATCTTTTCGCCCAGACGGGTTTTTCCTCCGGATGCCGAATAGACGCTGCGGCCCTCGTCGGCATTTCGGGCGTTAAAGGTAAAACCGAGATTTCCGAGAAGATCGGCTACCGCCTGTGGTTCCAGGATTACGGTATAAACGCCCGGTTCAATCACGCGTGGGCTGCGGCCTTCCAAAGCCTTTCGGATCGATTCACGCGCCACACGCTTCGTATCAAGCTTAGAAATATCAAAATGGCTGCGAAGAAAATAACCGGAACTTGCTCCGTCCGGTGTCCGTGCGGTCATTGAAAGGCTGACATTTGTTTCGCGTGCGAACTCAAAATTTCCATTCTTTGTGGCAGACGCACCGGCCTGAGCGCGGGAGGCGTGAAAACCGGCGCCGATAATTTTGCTTTTCTCGCATTCAGCTAGAATATCGCCGATGATCTTTGCTCTGTCGTTTAGCGAAAGGTTTGCCGTCGCTTCGACATAGCCATTGACCGGCTTATAAACCTGGCGGCCAAGGGTCGGCAGATATTCGCGGTCGACCGGAGCAAGCCGCGCGAGTTTTTCGGCCTGTTCGACCATCGCCTTTAAACTCACGTCGTCCAGATCGTTCGTGCTGGATGAGCCGCGCTTGCCGCCGATCCAAACGGTAACGCCTGCGCCGCGTCCGACACGCTGGCCGCTGGTCAAAAAATTATTGTTCGCAAAACGAAGATGCGAGAATTTTTCGCTGTTCACGCTCACCGATGCGTCGTCGGCTTTCACGAGCGAGAGAATTTTGTCGGTAATGACCTTTGCCTCTTTTTCATTTAGCAGCATTGTTTTCACCTTTACGAATGAGTCTACTGAGTTTTCTATTGACGGTAAATTTGTTTGACAGAATGGTTTTAGCTCCTTCGGAGCGTCAAGTTTGTAGCCAGTTTCGTGAAAATTGAGTAGGAACGGCAGAACAGGTCGTTTCTACGGATCTTATAGATTCTCGAACAATTTTTACTACAAACATACCGTTCCTAACGGAACTCAACAAAAATTATATTTTCTCAACAGGCCTAAGCACTCGAAGTATTCAATACGTTAATCTTTCGGAAACGGGCAACCGGGCATCCGTGCGAGACGGCGTTCGATTGGCCGGGTTCACCCTTCCCATCGTTGAATGATCCGGGGATGAGATAAGTGGACTGTCCGCCCAAGCCGTCACAGGCACCCCAAAAATCGGTAGTTCGCGATTGGTAGGCAACATCGCGCAGCATAGCCCCGATCTTGCCGTTTTTAATTTCCCAGAATGTCTGTCCGCCAAATTGGAAATTGTATCTTTGCTGGTCGATGGAATAGCTGCCGCGGCCGTAGATCAAAATTCCTTTATCGACGCCCGCGATCAGATCGTCGGCCGATACGTTTGCCTTCGCCGGTTCAAGCGAAACGTTCGGCATTCGCGGAAAGGGAACGCTGCCCCAGCTATCCGCGTGAAGGCATCCGTAGGAACTCTTTTTCCCGATCAACGGTGCAAGATCACGCGTTGTTTGCCAATCCACAAATATGCCGTCTTTTACAAGATGCCATTTTTGGCCCGGAACGCCTTCGTCGTCGAAACCGACAGTCGCCAGGCCCAGGGCTTGAGTGCGGTCCGCGACAAAATTTACGATCTTCGAGCCGAACTGCAGCTTTCCGGTCTTTTCAGGCGTGAGAAAACTTGTACCGGCATAATTCGCTTCCCACAACAACGCCCGATCGAGCTCGGTCGGATGCCCGACGGATTCGTGTATCGTCAAAAACAGATGCGACGGGTCCAGTACGAGATCATATTTACCGGCTTCGACGGTTTTCGCCTTCAACTTCATTACGGCTTCTTCCGCCGCTTGTCTGGCATCGCCCAACCAGTCCTCTTTTTCGATGTATTCGTAACCGATCGCCTGGCCTTCTCTCAAGGAACTCCGTGTTTGAAAATCTCCTGTGCTGCGATCGGTCGCAGTAACAGTAAAACTCGGGTTGCCGCGGATCAGATACTGCTCGATACGCGATCCGTCGGATGTCGCCAGGTACTTTTGCTCATTGACCCAACCCATTGAAGAATTAACGAAGCTAACACCTTTCACGGCCAAAGCGGTTTCGTTCATTTTCAGAAGAAACTGGATCTTGTCATCTACTGGAACATCGAACGGGTCTTTCACAAACGCGCTTTTCCAGGTCGTTACAACCTTTGGCGTAGGAACCAACTCGATTCGTTTCCTCTGAAAAGCAGAGTTCGCTTTTGCAATCGCGATTGCCTCTCTCGTAACGCGCTGAACCTCTTCTGCCGTAACCAAAGGGCTTGCAGCAAATCCCCAAGTGCCATTCACAAGGACTCGTACGCCGAACCCGAAGTTCTGGCCGCTCGATACATTTTGCACCTGCTTTTCACGGGTCGAAACGGCTTCCAGGCGATAGCGGTTGATCCGTATATCTGCATACGAAGCACCGAGCTTTTTCGCCGTCGCGAGTGCGGCATCGGCAAGGTTATTCTTGTTTACATCGATATACAGGTTGGACGCCGCTTGAGCATCGTAAACCCATGACGGCAGCGCGGCGGCTCCGAAGGCGATGCCGGCGGTTTTGATAAAATCACGACGAGAAAATGTCATTTTTCCCTCACATTAAATTGGTTTAGCTGGAATTGCAGGACGTAACAAGTTTATTTAGTTTTACTTCGGGATGTCAAGGCTTGGAAAATATGAGCGTGATTTTGTTCCGGGTTTTTCTGTAATTTTGTTCAGGGGTTTTCTGTGGATAAAAAAGTAATTACCACAGAATAAGACAAACAAGATCACAGAATAAGATGAATAAGATGGATAAGATTTTCCATTATCAATTATTCACTTTTGGACCGGTTTCACGAGATACCTTTGTGGTCGATTGCCGGACAATGAGCGTCGGCTCGACGCTCAACACCGGCAGAAATCCGGATTTGTTTAGGCCGGTTAATTTATCGAGCAATGTCGATGCCGCAAGGCTGCCCATTTCAAACAGCGGCTGGCGGATCGTTGTCAAAGCGGGATTATGAAATGCCGCGCCGTAAATATCGTCAAAACCCAGCATAGATATGTCGGACGGCACACTCAGGCCGGATTCTTCCAAAGCTCGAATCGCACCGATTGCGGAAACATCATTAAAGGCAAAAACGGCCGTAAATTTCTCGCCCGACAAAAGGAGCTTTTTCATGGCTACGTATCCGACCTCCGGCGAGCGCATGTCGCCTTCCAATTGAACACATAATCTTGAGCTAATCGAAATTCCGCGTTTTTTGGCGGCGCCGGCAATCGTTTTCCATCGAATATCCGTATCGGCACTAAAGTCCTGTCCTTTGATTACTGCGATTTTTCTATGTCCGAGATTGAAAAGGTGTCCGATTCCAAGCTCAGCGGCATGCCGGTGATTCAAAATAACATTGGTTACGCCTTCAACTTCTTTATGTCCCGAAATATTTATCGCCGGCACCGGCGGTTGAAAACGGATAAGTGAATTAACGGCAATAAGCCCGTCGACCTGTCTTTCGAGCAGCAATTGCAGATTAGTCTCCAGCAGATCATCCCGGTGCAAATGGCTTGCCAGGAGATACAGGTAGCCTTTTTTTGACAATACCGCCTCGATCCCGTTCAAAACCATTGCCGAGTAATTGTCGCTTACTTCGGAAACGATAATGCCCAGTGTATGTGTTCGCTGAACGCGCAAAGAGCGGGCAACGAGATTCGGGCGATAATTTAACTTCCCGGCAGCGGCAAATATGCGGTCTTTTGTCTCCTGCGGGATTGATTTTGCGTTAGGAGATTCATTCAGGACCAGGGAAACAGTCGTAGTCGACAGGCCTACATGTCCGGCAAGCTGCTTTAAGCTCACCGTAGTTTTTCCATTAGCCGGATTGTCCAAAGCTGTCGCGGCATCTTTTTTAGATGATCGGCTCATCGCGTAATAATTAATTCGCTGGGTTTAACAGGAATAATAACGGTTCTTTCTTGCTTTTATATTAATTGTATTAACAAATAATTACATCCGCACGCCATTCTAGTTCGAAAATGCCTTGACAACAAGAGCCGACAGCGCTATAAACCAAATACTAAAACGATTTACTAATGATTTGCCGCTAAAAATTTTTGTCGTGTCGAATTCTCTTCTGAACAGCAGCAAATCTGATCTTCGGTTTCAAAACTTACAATTATCCTGGAGGAATAATCCTATGCGTCGAGTAACTTTTCAATTTGTTCGTCTGAGTTTATGTGTCGCTTTGATGGCGATGCTGTCACCGATAGTCTATGGACAATTCAGAGCCGCTGTCCAGGGAACCGTGGCCGACAGTGCCGGCGGTGTTGTTTCCGGGGCAAGTGTCGTGTTGACAAGTAATGAGACTCAGCGGACGCAAACCGTCTCGACTAGTGACGATGGATTTTATCGTTTCTCAGCTCTCGCTCCTGGTTCCTACACGCTGACGGTCGAACAGGCGAATTTCAAAAAACAAGTAATCGAAAATCTCGATGTGGCGGCGGAAAATGTACAAGGAGTTGATATTGTTCTTACGGCCGGTGGAATTTCCGAAACTGTAACGGTCACGAGTGAAAACACCGCAACGCTCGAAACGGAAAATGCCAATACGCAAAAAACAATTACGACGGAAGAAATTCGCAAACTTCCGCAAATTGGACGTGACCCTTATGAACTTCTACGGCTTGCGCCTGGCATTTTCGGCAACGGCAGTCGCGGTGGGGACGGTCGCTCCGCGACGCTGCCGAATACGCCGGAAAACCAAGGCGGCTCAAATTTATCAGTCTTTCAATCAGAAAATCAGCCGCCGATTACTGCTGTAGGTCAGCGTGTGACGGCGAATAACTATCAGATTGACGGTGTGAGCGTCAACAGTCTGCAATACGGCGGCGCGGCAGTAATTACCCCGAATCAGGAATCAGTTAAGGAAGTATTAGTTACCGCGACGAGTTTTTCCGCCGAAGATGGACGCAATTCCGGAGCGCAAGTCAAGGTTGTTTCCCAGAACGGAACAAATGATTTTCACGGCAGCTTGGTTTTTAAGTATAACGACCCGGAGTTTAACGCTTTTAATAAATTCTTCGGCGTACCGGGAAGTACCGTTTCGAGGCCGGAGCGCGTCGAAAATCGCTTCAAGCAATATGGCGGCTCGTTCGGCGGACGTTTGCCGACTCCCAACTTCGGAGAAGGCGGGCCTGTTATCAATTCTGGCAGAGATCACTCATTTTTCTTCTTCTCGTATGAGGGCTTACGAAATAATTCAAACAATACCTATGAAGCTTTTATCGAAACTCCGCAGTATCGACAGCAGGTAATTTCGGCCCGGCCGAACGGCGTGACGGCGCAAATATTTCAATCGGCGGGCATCGAGCCGCGTGTGGTCAACTTGCTTCCGCGAACTTGCGCACAGGTCTTCGGCGGAGCCGCCGCCGTCCGATGTCGCGATGTTGCGGGCGGATTGGATTTGGGTTCGCTGACGGGCGGAATCGGAACTTACGTAGATGATTTTTCCGCTTCGTCCATCGGAGGCGGTTTCGACGGTGTTCCCGACATTGCTTTCGCCCAGCTTGCTAACCCGCGAAGTGAACGGGGCAATCAGTATAATTTGCGATTCGATTTTAATCTCAACAGTTCCAATCAATTGTCACTCAGCAGCTATTTAACGACCCGCAGTGATCTGGCATCGGATAGAGGCGCAAAAAGCCGTCCGGGAAGCGATTTGCGAAACAAGCCGATCACCTATGTGATTACAGGAATCTTTGTTAGTAATCTTTCGTCAACTATGATTAACGAATTTCGGACGAATTACACGAGTTTTAAACAAGATCAAGTGCAGGCCGCCGAGGAAACCAATTTCGGCATTCCGCGGGTCGAGGTCGAAGGTTTGCCGTTTGACCGCATTCGTTTCGGGGCTGAACGCTCGGAAACGACCCCGGCAATATTCGAGCAAAATACACTGGATTTTAATGACACGCTGACCAAAGTTTTCGGCAATCACGCAGTTAAATTCGGCGGCACTTTTCGCCGCGAATTCGATAATAATGATTTAAGCGGCGGAGCTCGCCCGGTCTATTCGTTTGTCGGATTAATAAATTTGGCGAATGACGCGCCGATTTTCGAGGCGATTAATGTTGATCCTCGCACCGGCGGTATTGCGGATTCGCAACGATTTTTTCGCAGCAGCAATATTGCGGCTTTCGTGCAGGACGATTGGAAAATACTGCCGAATCTGACGCTGAACTTAGGCTTGCGTTACGAATATTTTTCACCGCTCACCGAAACTGAAAACCGCATTACCAATCTGCAACTCGGCTCTGGAGCGCGGACTTTACTTGACGCTCGAGTGGTTCCGGTGGAAACTTTAAACAAAGGCGACAAAAATAATTTTGCCCCACGCTTCGGTTTCGCCTACAGCCCGAATTTCTACAAATTTTTGGAGAATAAGGCAGTAATTCGCGGCGGCATAGGTATTTATCATAATCGCATTCCGAGTGTTGTATTCAGTAACTCGCGCGGAAATCCGCCGACGTTTGCCCGTTTCGGCTCCTGTTGTGGAACAACGAGTAATCCCTTTAACAATGGAGAAATTCAGTATTATTTAGGTTCAAGTAATTCGCCGCGAAGTTTTCCGCGCAATACGGTTCTCGGCGGCGGAATCAATCCGGCGAACGGCCTGCCGAACATAGGCGGAGCGGAAATTTACGGCAGCGCAGAGGATGTGCCCAACGCCGAAGTCTATAAATATTCACTCGAAATGCAGTATGAGTTGCCGTATCGGATCTTGGCGTCCGTCGGTTACGAAGGCAATCAAAGCCGCAATTTGATTCGGCTCGTTAATCTTAACTTTTTCTATGAGACCAATCCCAATATTTCGGCAACATTTTTTGCTAGTCCGGATGTAAATGCCAGTTACAATGCGTTAAACGCTCGCATTGAACGGCGTTTTGCAGACGGTTTCCAAATTACGGCTAATTATCGTTTAAGCAAAAGCATTGACCAACTTTCTAACGAAGGACCAAGCGCCCTGACGAATCAAACCTACCCGATTGATATATCAACCGAAAGAGGCCCGTCGGATTATGATTCGCGGCATTTGCTCACTGTAGCGGGCGTATATGAACTGCCGTTTTTCCGAAATCAGAAAACTTTACTCGGCAAACTGCTGGGCGGTTTTGAAATCAGCGGTATTATGACGCGACATACAGGATTTCCATGGACTCCGAAAGTAGCAGGAAACATCCGAACTACAGGAACGTCCAATACCAATGTCGCATTCTTAAGTCCGATTCGCCCAATTCGCTTTTTAGGCGGCGTGAATCAGAATACTTCAAACGATTCGTTTCTGCAGCCTAACGGGTATTTCACGGGCGGCGCGGCGCAATACTTTTTCGGAGGATTAAACCGCGACCCGGCAAGATTTAACGATCCGTCACTAGCCGTGAATCCGCCGGGAATCGGACGTAACACATTTCGAGGCCCGAATTATTTCTCGGTCGATATGAGTGCCGCCAAACGGTTTGGCTTGCCAGGTTTGGGATTTTTGGGGGAAAATCGCAGCATGGAAATTCGTTTCAATGCGTTTAATTTAATCAATAATTTGAATTTGCGGCAGTTCAACTTCTTTGATCGCAACACGATCGTCGCTGATGCTTTTGATCCGGGGAACCCGGTCTACAATCCGACCTTCGGTGAACCGACCGGCGCACTTTCGGGGCGCGTTGTCGAGCTTCAGTTGAGATTTAGATTCTAAAGTTTAATTGGTAAAATTGATTGGGCAAGGTCATTCTTGTCCTTATTTTCAGGAGAGCCAATGAAAACCTCACTCAAAACAATTTTTGGCTTTTTTTTGGCATATCTTTTTTTTATCGATGCCGCCTTCGTTCCGGCGCAGCCGAAGGTACGCCCGGTTGCGGGACAAATTGAAATTGAGAGAAAAATTAATTCTTTACTGGCAAAAATGACTTTGGCGGAAAAGCTGGGGCAGTTGCAGCAGCTTGACGGGGAAGGGAATGGCAAGTATCGGCCTGAGCATATTGCAATGGCGAGAAAGGGATTGCTTGGCTCGACGTTGAACGTTCGCGGGGCGGCTATGACCAATGAATTGCAGCGGGCGGCTCTGGAATCGCGTTTGAAGATTCCGATACTGCTCGGGTTTGACGTAATTCACGGCTATCGGACGATTTTTCCTGTGCCGCTCGGCGAATCGGCAAGTTGGGATTTGAATCTGATAGAAAAGAGTGCGGCGATTGCTGCCGCCGAATCGCGTGCGGCAGGCGTGCATTGGACATTTGCACCGATGGTCGATATTGCCCGCGACCCGCGTTGGGGACGCATAATCGAGGGAGCCGGTGAGGATACTTTTCTCGGATCGCAGATCGCGTTTGCCCGGGTTCGCGGATTTCAGGGGACGGATTACAGCCAGCCAAACCGAATAATGGCGACGGCCAAGCATTGGGTGGGATACGGCGCGGCCGAAGCGGGACGCGATTATAATACGACCGATCTTTCCGAACGCGCTCTGCGAGAGATATATTTCCCGCCATTTAAAGCAGCAATCGATGCAGGCGTCGGGTCCTTTATGACCTCGTTCAACGATATTGACGGAGTTCCGGCGACCGGAAATC
>JACDAY010000298.1 GCA_013695195.1 Blastocatellia bacterium
TGCACCGCGTGATGCAGGAGAACCTGAGCTGGCGCGGCGCCCGGCACCCGTGGCTCGATATTCATCCCAGCGCCGGCTCGATCTTCAAGAAGATCGAGGGCATGGGAGCGGGGCGGCTGGTGGATCAATGCGGCCTCAAAGGTTACCGGCACGGTAACGCTCAGATATCGCACATCCACGCAAACATCATGGTGAATCTCGGGGCTGCCAAGGCAACCGACGTGAGAGAGCTTATCGCCTTCGCGCAGGACGCCGTTCAGGAGAAATTTGGCGTGCGTCTCGAGACCGAGATCGGATTTATCGGGGAATTCGCCGCGGCGGACATGCACGCCTCCAACCGCGCCTATCTTCCCGGCGGGTGATAACGAGCCGCGCATCGATGCGCTATACGAGACGCTCGAGCACCGGGGCTTTCGCCTCCGGCGCACGCCCCAGTCGATGCTGGTTATCGCCGCGAACCGCGACTAATGCCATCAAGCCAGTCGAGCACGACCGCGACCTCGCGATCGGATTCCTCGCGCGGCCGGACGACCGCCAGCGTTTGCCCATCAGGGTGTACGTGATAGTCGTCGTACAGCGGCGGAGAAAACGGGGTGAGGACTAGCCGCCTGGAGATAACGCGCACGCCCGCGGTGGTGTCGATACGCGCCGCCATGAGACGATCACCGCTCCGGTAATAGAGCTGAGTGTCGTCCCGTCCCCAACTCGGGTCGCGCCCTCTGTCTTCCGAGATGAGCCACCGCCCGCCAGCATTCGGGAACGTTGTCAGATAGACCTGAAAGAGTCCTGATTCGAGAGTGTAATACGCCAGCAAGCGTCCGTCGGGTGACAGTCGCCCACCCCATACAGAGCCAGGCCCCACGATCCTGCGTGACCGACCACCCGTGAGGGCCATGATCGAGGATCGCGTCTCGTTCCCGTTCGCGGACTCAATGAGTCCATACACGAGAGTCCTGGTGTCAGGCGTCCAGCCAACAAGCCAGTGAAACGTATTGAGAGCCACCACCTGTTCTGCATCTCCGCGGCCGTCCACGCGCCTGGTGTAGATGCCGCGGAGGTTGTCGAGCTTTGAGAAAGTGATGCTCGCACCGTCGGGCGTCCACACGGGGGCGCGCCCTCCGTCGAACGTAAGTCGAGAGCCTGCTCCTGTCCGAAGATCGTGAATCCAGATGTCGGTCGGCTCGCCGAGTCGGCGCCCTGCAGCTACCGCGAGTCGCGCTCCATCCGGTGAAAAGCGGGGATTCTCGAATGTCTGCAACTCGTCCAGGAGGGATCGCTCGGACCCGCCCCCGTTCACGAGCGCGAGTGATTGAGCAGTCGCGCCCGGCAGATAGGCGAGCACCCCGCTGCGAGAGATGGCGTAGTGCGACACGTCGGCTTCATGTGCCACCCCCTCGACGAGCGGTACGCCCGGGCCAGTCACCTTGAAGCTCCCTGGGTCGAAGGGTACCGCGAGGAGAACTGACCCACGCGCATAGATCAACTGGCCATCCGTGTAATGCGGAGCCGTTCCGGTGACAAGCTCGGCTCGACGCCCACTCCGGATGTCGAGCGCATGGATGCGCGCGCCCGACTGGAACAGAACGGTGCGGCCATCAGGCAGTATCTCAGGGTGTGAATGGCCCGGTTCACCCTCATTGCGACTGATCAGCGGCCTCGCGTCGCCACCGGCCGCCCTCACGACGCTGAGCGGAGCGTTGATACCGTACGTGAACACGATCTGGTCATCCGGTCCCCAACTGGCACCGGTGAGGAATTCCTCAATTTTCGCAACGTCGACTGCGGCACCGCCCGCCGCCGGCATCCTTCGGATGCGGCCGTCGGCGAAGAAGCCTAACCAGGTCCCGTCCGGCGAAAAGAACGGGCTCGAGGCGCCCTCCGTACCGGCGATCGGGGTTATCTGGAGGCGATCGAGCGGCCGTTGATAGAGTCGCTGCCCCTCCGGGCCCGTCCCCGCGATGACCAGTGTTCGCCCATCGGGCGACAGCGCTACGGACGGCGAATAGTGACCTGGACCACGCGTTACCTTGATTCCTGCAGGCAGCGTCACCGCCATTCGAACGACGGAGGAACGCGGGGCCGCGCGACCATCCGTCCACTGTCTCCCCGTGAATGTGGCGAGGAGCGCGATCGCCGCTCCGAGCCCAAGCCAGAGAAGCGGCTTTCCTCCCCATTCGCGCAGTCGACGGGTGGCAGGCCGACGATCGACACGCGGAGCCGTCGCTCCGGTCTGTCGCAGCGCCTCCGCAAACCGGCCGATGGTGGCGTATCGGTCTGCCGGCACCGGCGCCAGCGC
>JACDAY010000308.1 GCA_013695195.1 Blastocatellia bacterium
TGTTCCAGGCTCCGTGCCCGAGCGCGCCGATAATAAAAATTACTAATACAACTTTACCAAAAGGAGCCAGGGCTATTGCAGAGAATGCGCCCGTCGCATCGGTAAGTTTTCCGATCTGATAGCCGAATGCCACCAAAATCGCTAAAACTCCGATCACGATAAAAAGAAAACCCTTCGAGTAAAAACCGAAACGCGCAAGTTTTTGTGTCCACGGATGATCGGCAACTTCCTGCGCGGTTTCTTCCGTTTGCTCGATCGTGTCGCTTATTTTTTGTTTTACGCTTTCGTCCACAATTGGCTCTTGGTCAGAACCGGGAACGGTAGTGACCGAATTCCTAATCTTGCGGTTCGGAACCACATCGCTACCGCCGGTATTCTGACCCGCTCTGCTGCACAAAATTTAAATTCCTATTTCTTTTGCGCCTGGGTCGCCTTCTTATTCAGCCATTTTGCCCAGCGTTCGATCATAGGCCGAAACGGTTTGAATAATTTTGCGCGTGTGCTGCCGGCGGACTGCTTTTCGCTCCATGACCTCAGATTTTTCTCTGCATATTGACGAATTTGCGGCTCTAAACTTTGTCTTTTCACCGAATGACGAAGCGTTAAATAATAATGCTGGCCGACAAGCGAAAAGATCAAGCCGGCAAGATTGCCTTTGAACGAGGTTTTCGCCATCCATTTTTTTGCAAAGCCTTCGGTCGGCTGCAAGAGCGCACCCATAGAAAGTTCCAGCCAAGCAGCCTGGTTCCCCGCCCGCGGGTGATAAAGCCCAGGCAGATCGCCTTTCATCGGCACATCCATATTCTTCAGCCTCGGATCGTTGATAAAATCGACCAGCCGGACCTTTTCCAAACCGCGAAGATGCTCGACCGGCACATAATCGAGAACCTTAGTGATGTGCTCTTGCGTACCTTTTGGCAAATCTAATTTCGCCTGATTCTCGATACGTATTTTTGTTATTTTTGCAGTCTTTTGTCCTGCCGTTTGTATTGCCATAAATAATCAAACTTCCGCCAGAGCGTCCATATTTATTTCGACGCTTTCGAAATAAAGGGTTTCGGGGGCAAAATCCTGCCCGTTTCTCCATTGAACAGTGTCGAAAACGATCCGAAAATCCTTGTAATAATCTAAGTCCTTCAATTCGGTAAAAATGCCCTTTTCAAGGTAAGGTTTAACATCGAATCGCCTAACAGAGCAGTCATCAAAGGTCAATTCCAGTGTAAAATCATCGTTTGCCAATGCCGATATTACTTTTTTCATTTTATTAATGTAACGGATCGATCTTGAATACGGCGTGTCCGTTCACTGCGAGTTCCCAATTGCCATTAATTCGTCCTGATGTATCTCGATCCACGCCTGAACGAGTTTCATTTTATTCGCACGTAAAGCCCCTTCAAGAATCCTGCCGGAATTGTAAGGACGGCCTCATCTTCAGCATATTTAATATGGATATGCGGCAATTTATGCTGGCGATTATCAAAATAATACATAAGGACGATAACACCATAAAACATTGAAATAACAGGCATAAGGACCATGGACAGAATCTTTCGTATCTTAAACTCCTTCGTAAAATAATTGTAGATTGAAATGCGATTTTAGTAAATTACGCCACACAGTTGTAGTAAATCCGCAATGATTTCGATTTGCAAACGGATCGACATTGCCGAAATCTCTTTATTTTCAGTAACTTGCAGTATATATGTTTTCCGGCACAATCTTTGTAATAAAAACTAACGAGTCTCGCATCAATGAATCAAACAACCATCTCACAACCGATTGAAATAACAGGCATCGGGCTGCACACGGGCGTCGAGGTAAATTTGACACTCAAGGCTGCGCCGGAAAATACCGGTTATATATTCGTACGAACCGATCTGGACAATTTTGAGATTCCGGCCTCCGTCGAATACATCTCGCATTGCAGCTACGCAACGACGCTTATGCGTCGCGGCGTTGTGCTTTCGACATGTGAGCATTTACTTTCCGCGCTTCGAGGCTCGGGCATCGATAACTGTTTTATCGAGCTGGACAGCATCGAAATACCAATAATGGACGGCTCCAGCGAGGATTTTATTGAGCTTATTCAAAAAGCCGGCATAACGGAGCAGAATTCACCGAGAAGATTTTTGCGCATATTAAAAAAAGTGGTTTTCCAGGAAAACGGCCGCATGATGTCGGTCGAGCCGTCGGATAAATACGAGATCGAGTGTGTGATCGATTTTACGCATCCTTTTATAAACAAACAGGCGTTTCATTTTGTTTTCGAGAACGGCTCGTTCGGCAAAGAGATCGCGTCGGCCCGCACATTCGGGTTTACAAATGAGATCGAAATGCTGCGAAAGGCAAATCTCGCCCTCGGCGGCTCACTCGACAATGCAATTGTCCTGACACCCGACGGAATGCTCAACAAAAGTCCTCTCCGTTTCGACAACGAATTCGTCCGGCACAAAATTCTCGACATCATCGGCGACTTTGCCCTGCTGGGAATGCCGATTTTGGGCAAGATCACAGCAGAAAAAAGCGGACATTCGGTTCATGCT
>JACDAY010000317.1 GCA_013695195.1 Blastocatellia bacterium
GACTGCAAGCCGGTGAAAACAAGGTCGGCGTTTTCTTCGCGGATCGCGTCTGCAATTGCTTTGGCAATCTGATGTGGAGAAAGCTCTTTGGAGTCGTCAACTAAAACATGAATCGCTCTGTCCGCACCGCGAGCGAGAGCATCTTTAATAACCGTCTTTGCACTTTGCGGCCCAAGCGAGCATACAACTACTTCGCCTTCGCCCTTAGCTTCCTTCATTCGCAATGCTTCTTCCAAAGCGTAACCGTCGGATTCGTTCGTCTGATGCGCAATATCGGTTTCGTTGATCCATTTCTCGTCGCTGCCGATGCGCAAAACCGCATCTTTGTTGGCGACCTGTTTCATTAACACGATAATTTTCATTTTAATCTTTCGGAATCGCCTGGCGATGTTGTTTTCAGCAAACCGATCATCAGCCAGAAAAACAGCAAAGCGTTGGCGATCGACGTGATCTTTCTTAACCAATCGGTAAAAATCAATTTTTCTATTAGAGCCGGTGAATTACCAACGTCGCTCAATTGTATTTGAATCGGGATCTGGACAGCAAAAGTCGATGCCCAGTTTATAAGCTCAAATACTATGGCGAAAAAAATAGGCCATCTTGGGACGCCGAGCGGCCGAAACCACAAAAGCAATATGACTAACACCGATTTTATGGCAATCGGAATTACCATAATCCGGACAATCAGAGGCGACAACGCCTGGTGGTATGCTGTGAATTCATCCGCACCGATCAGGCCCCAAGTTCGGTAGTTGACAAAACTCTCCACGAACGATGCCCCGAGACAATAATAAGTCAGCGCAAACGTCAACAAAAAGAGTAGGGTAGAAGCATTCAATCGAGAATTCATTTATCGACTCAATTTTGCCGTAATTCAGCTTGTTCGGTTACGAATCTTAAAGATTATTCCGTAAATCTCTTAAAAATCAGGCACGCATTTGTGCCGCCGAAGCCAAAACTGTTTGATAATACGTGATCCACTTTCGCATCACGAGCGGTGTTAGGGACATAATCCAGATCACAGTCCGGATCGGGGAATTCGTAGTTAATTGTCGGCGGCAGCTTGTTCTCGTGCATTGCGAGCACTGAAAAAACGGCCTCGATGCCGCCGGCTGCGCCGAGAGCGTGGCCGGTCATCGATTTCGTCGAGCTAACTGCTAATTTTTGCGAATGCTCGCCAAACACTTGTTTGATCGCGAGCGTCTCGAACTTGTCGTTATAAGGCGTCGAAGTGCCGTGGGCGTTGATGTAACCGATTTGTTCGGGCGTGATTCCGGCGTCCTTGATCGCCCGCTGCATAACGCGGATCGCACCCGAACCGGTTTCATCGGGCATCGTTACATGAAATGCATCGCCGCTCATGCCGTAACCGACTATTTCGGCGTAGATCCTTGCGCCGCGAGCCTTTGCAAACTCCAGTTCCTCAAGTATCAACACTCCCGCACCTTCGCCGATCACAAATCCGTCACGTTCTGCGTCAAATGGCCGCGAAGCACTTTTCGGATCATCGTTGCGCGTCGATAACGCGCGCATCGAGGCAAACCCGGCAACCGACATCGGCGTGATAGCGCTTTCGGCGCCGCCGCAGATCATCGCGTCGGCATCGCCGCGTTCGATCAGGCGAAAGCTGTCGCCTATCGCATGGGCACCGGCCGAACAAGCGGTAGCCGTTGCGGAATTTGGTCCTTTTGCACCGTGCCGAATCGAAACGTTTCCGGACGCCAGGTTTACAATCGCCGATACAATAAAGAAGGGAGAAACGCGGTCGGGGCCGGAGTTCAAAAGTTTCTCATGCTCTCTTTCGATCGCCCAAAAATCTCCGATTCCCGAGCTGATATAAGTGCCGACCATCTCGTCATTCGAAGCATCGATTTTTAACCCGCTATCTTTGACAGCTTCGTCCGATGCCGCGAGGGCAAAATGCGTAAACGCACCCATACGCCTGGCTTCCTTCTTATCCAGAAAGCTCAGCGGATCGAAGTTCTTCACCTCGCATGCGAATTTGACCGAATATTTCTCCGGGTCAAATTTCTTGATGCAATCAGCCCCGTTCTCGCCGTTCATCATTGCGGACCAAGTCGAAGCAACGTCGTTCCCGCACGGCGTAACCAACCCGAGTCCTGTTACAACTACTCGACGTTTCATATTTTCGTAAATCGTAAATTGTAAATCGTGAATCGATTACCGTTTTTAACGATTTACGATTCACGATCAACGATTTACGCCGCCTTATGTTGTTCGACGTAAGCGTAGGCATCGCGGACGCTTTGAATTTTCTCGGCGTCCTCATCGGGAATCTCGATGTCGAATTCTTCCTCGAAACGCATCACGAGCTCAACCAAATCCAGCGAGTCCGCGCCTAGATCTTCGATAAAACGAGCATTTTCAGTAACTTCCGCCTCATCGACACCTAATTCATCAACAATTATCTGTTTAATTTTATCTTGAACTTCTGACATATTGTCTCCTGTTTTATAGCAATCCTATCGAATTTTCTAAACTTTCCGAATTCTCGGCATTGAGCACCCGGGCA
>JACDAY010000339.1 GCA_013695195.1 Blastocatellia bacterium
TTTTGTAAACCCGGCCGCTGCTGCTGCTCGATTCTGACAGAGTGGTATGCTAGGGCTATGTCTGAAACGCCGTTTACGCTTCCGTCGTTTGCTAAATTGAACCTGTATCTGGAGGTAATCGGGAAACGTGATGACGGTTACCACGAACTTTGCACGGTGTTTCAAACGGTTTCGCTGCATGACGATTTGACCTTTAGCACGGGCGATTCGATAAGGCTTACGTGCAACGACAAGAAAATTCCGGCTGACGACCGAAACCTGATTGTTAAGGCTGCGAAGATTTTAAGGGAAAAATTTGATATACACGCGGGGGCCGGGATTCATCTCGAAAAAAGAATTCCCGCGCCCGGAGGGTTAGGCGGCGGGTCATCGAACGCGGCTATCACTTTGCTCGGGCTGAAAAAACTTTGGAATCTGGAAGTTGGATTCGATGAGCTGCTTGAAATGGGCAGAATGCTCGGTTCGGACGTGCCGTTTTTTTTATATGGCGGAACGTCTGTAGGGACCGGACGCGGAACAGAAGTTAAGCCTTTAGCAGATATTGTCGAGAAGCAAATGCTGATCGTGATACCAGACGTATCCGTTTCAACCCGGGATGCGTTTGAAATGTTAAACGCCCCAAACTTGACAACGGACGCTGCAAAAAGTATTCTCAACAATTGTCGTTTTGACACCGAATCTATCGATTTGCGCCATTCGGCAATTAAAAATGACTTTGAAACTACGGTGTTCGCGGCATATCCCGAGATTAAAACCGTAAAGCAAACTTTGCTCGTTCTCGGAGCGGTAAACGCGTCGATGAGCGGCAGCGGAGCAAGCGTTTTTGGCATATTTGACACAGAAGAAACACGGCAAACAGCTATGAAAGCCCTTGACGAACAGGTCAACTGGCGAACGTTTGCCGTAGCGGCTGTCTCGCGGGATGAATACCGCGACACACTTGGGTTAGCGATGTAGCTATTCGAACGCTTTCAGCGTTCGTTGCAGGCGAGCCGCCTGCGTTCCCAGTAAAGTTCGCTTCCGAATTTCTGAAATTAGCATTGGGGCGTAGCCAAGTGGTAAGGCACCGGTCTTTGGATCCGGCATTCGTAGGTTCGAGTCCTCCCGCCCCAGCCAATTTTTAAATATCGGAGCGGACGGTCTATCAAGATAGTCCGCTTTTTAGTTATTTCTGGAATTGCTTGATGAGTGTAACCGGCGGCGTAACAATATTTTCGGGGAATGCTCACGTCGGGCTTGCGCAGGAGATCTGCCGGCATTTGAATTGCGACTTGGGAAAGGTGAGCACGGATCGGTTTTCCGACGGCGAGTTTAATTTTCAGATCGAGGAAAACGTTCGCGGCGCCGACGTTTTTATAGTGCAGCCGACATGTCCGCCGGTCGATCAGAACTTGATGGAGCTGTTGATAATGATCGATACGGTCGTTAGAGCATCGGCGGAAAGAGTAACAGCCGTGATCCCGTATTTCGGTTATGCACGCTCTGATAAAAAGGACAGGCCGCGTGTTCCGATCGCTGCGAAATTGATAGCGAATTTGATAACTAAAGCGGGTGCCAATCGTATCCTGACTATCGATTTGCACGCCTCGCAGATACAAGGGTTTTTTGATATTCCGGTGGATCACTTATACGCGGCACCGATCGTCGTGGATTATTTCCGCGAAAACCCGATCGAGAATTTGATAGTCGTCTCACCGGACACGGGCGGAGCGGAACGCGCGCGGGCATACGCAAAACGACTGAACGCCGGGTTGGCATTATGCGACAAACGCCGCGAGCGTGCGAACGAAGCGGATGTAATGAACATCGTAGGCGATGTTCGCGGGAAGAATTGCTTGATTGTCGATGATATGTGCGACACGGGCGGCACTATCTGCAAGGTTGCCGAAGCTCTTCACAACGCCGGTGCAAATGAAATTTCCGCCTGCTTTACGCACGGAGTTTTGTCCGGAATAGCAATCGAGAATATTGATAACTCATATTTGAAAAAGGTGATCGTTACAAATACGATCCCGCTGGCTGAAAATGGACGGCCTTTGAAGGAAGGCGGAAAGATCGAGATCTTGAGCGTCGGAAAGCTTTTGGCTTCAGCGATCAAATCGATCCACGATGAGACGAGCGTTTCGTCACTTTTTATTTGAGCGAGTCTGGAGTCGTGAGTCGAGAGTCTTGAGCAGGAAGTCGAAATATGACTT
>JACDAY010000351.1 GCA_013695195.1 Blastocatellia bacterium
AAACAAATGGCGAAAACGAAAAGAGCCTCGGGGATGAAAATGGCGGCATGAACAGTTTTTAGAGTTTTTGAGTTATAGAGTTTTAGAATTCGTCGCGTTTGAGCTTGCAAACCCTATAACTCTACGACTCGATGAACTATAAAGGAAGATGGGTTTAGAAAATACATTATTTGAATCCTTGCCAGATGTCGTTACGGTTAAGCTTGACGCCGTCGTAAATTGGGCGAGAAAATCAAGCCTTTGGCCGGCGACTTTCGGCCTGGCGTGCTGTGCGATCGAGATGATGAATACGGTCTCCGCCCGCAACGATCTCTCGCGTTTCGGAGCCGAAACATTTCGCGCAAGCCCGCGGCAGGCGGATGTAATGATCGTGTCGGGGCGCGTATCGCGGAAAATGGCGCCTGTTCTAAGACGTATTTACGATCAAATGCCCGAGCCGAAATGGGTTATTTCAATGGGCGCTTGCGCTACGTCGGGCGGGGTTTTTGATAATTACGCTATAGTCCAGGGCGTCGACAAGATCGTGCCGGTCGATATTTACGTTCCCGGCTGTCCGCCGCGTCCGGAAATGCTCGTTCACGCGATAATGATGCTGCAGGACAAGATAATGAACGAATCGATGAAAGACCGCCGCGATACATTCGAACCGGAATCGCGCGTGTCTATCGTTCCCGGCACCCTGCCCGTTACGGAAGGCACCGCGCTCGAACGGGAAACTGAGATCGAAGTAGCGCAGGACAGGGTTTCGCGACCATATTCTATTCCATCTCGGCACGAGAAACGGAGATCTTCGTAGGAGATTTCACCACAGAGACCCAAAGGCACAGCGATTTTTAATTTACGTTTTTCTCTTTTCTCTGTGTCTCTCCGTCTCTGTGGTGAAAATATTTTACATTTTTATGACTGAAAAGCTGCACGAATTCGTTGGAAAATTGAAGGAAGAAAACGCTGCCTGGGTTTCCGATGTCAAAGAAGCGTTCGGCGAGGTGACGATCAATGTTCCGGCTGAGTGGGTAGTTGATGTTTGCTGGGCTTTGAAGACCCAGCACGGTTTCGATATGCTCGCCGATCTGTGCGGAGCCGACCGCGGCCCGGAAGAAGATCCGCGTTTCGAAGTCAATTACCATCTTTTTTCAACCGAACATTACAACCGCCTGCGTTTGAAGGTTTTGTTAAGCGAGGACAAGCCTAACGTTCCGACCTTAACGACCATCTGGAAAACGGCCGACTGGCACGAACGCGAAACGTACGATCTTTTCGGCGTTATATTCGACGGCCATCCCGATCTGCGAAGAATTCTGCTGCCGAGCGATTTTGACGGGCATGCATTGAGAAAGGATTATCCGCTGCGTGGCTACGAGCCGTATAGCATGAACTAAAATGATTGACAAAAATCTCCGCCAAGCGTTAACGGAAGTTCGACCTCTGCCGATTGTATTTACGGTGGACGACTTAGAGTGTATGCCGGAGGGCGACAATCGCTATGAAGTGATAGGAGGAAAATTATTTGTGTCGCGAGCTCCGCACCTTGACCATCAACGAATCGTTTCTAATTTCATTTTTCAGTTTCGGCTTTATTTGACCGAAAATCCCATCGGCGAGATTGTAACCACGCCGGGCGTAATTTTCGGGCCAAACGATGCGGTCATCCCGGACCTGGTTTTCGCAACGAACGAAACCATCAAGAAATCGGTCGCAGGTGACGATCAAAGATTTGAGGGTAAATTCATCGCCGCGCCGGACTTATTGGTCGAGATTTTGTCGTACGGGAAAAAAGACATCGAGCGTGACCGCGTTTATAAGCGAGAACTTTACGGCAGCTATGGAGTCAGGGAATATTGGGTGGCTGATGGATTATTTAATACCATCGAGGTCTATCGTCTCGAAGACGATGGCCAGCAATTAGTCAAACGATTTGATCTTCACGAGACGATTGAAACACCGCTTTTACCCGATTTTTCGCTAAGACTTGCTGATATTTTTAGATTTTAATTATGAGCGTTGCGGTAGAAAATATTCCCGGCCAATTCGAGCTGGCGGATCAGCCGCTGGATTCGGAGATGACGCTTTCGATGGGGCCGCAGCATCCATCGACTCATGGCGTTCTGCGTCTCGATCTCCGGCTGGACGGCGAGTTGGTCGTCAAAGCGATTCCCGACATCGGCTATCTTCATACGGGAATGGAAAAGCTTTTTGAATACAAGAAATACCAGCAAGGCATCGTCATTACAGACCGGATGGATTATCTGAATCCGCTCGGCAACAATTTGGTCTATGTGATGGCGGCGGAGAAGCTTCTCAATCTCGAAATTCCGGAACGGGCACAGGTAATTCGCGTTTTAATGTGCGAGCTGCAACGAATTGCATCGCATATGGTCTGGCTCGGCACGAGTGCTCTGGATTTGGGAGCAATGAGCGTGTTCTTTTTTTGTTTTCGCCAGCGTGAAAAGATAATGAATCTCATCGAAGCTGCTTCGGGCGGACGAATGACGCCGAGCTATTTTCGCATCGGCGGGCTGATGATGGATCTCCCGGCCGGATTCGAGCGTCGCGTAAAGCAGTTTATGGAAGACTTTCCCGAGGCTCTCGATACATTCGAAACACTGGTTACGGGAAACACAATCTGGCAAAGCCGCACGCAAGGAGTCGGCGTTATCGATAAGGAAGAAGCGATAAATTGGGGCTTGACCGGGCCGTGTTTGCGCGGCAGCGGCGTTGGCCTAGACTTGCGGCGTCATAATCCTTACTGCGGATACGAAACTTACGATTTCGACATTCCCGTCGAAACCGATGGTGATTGTTGGGCGCGATTCCGCGTCCGCATGCGCGAGCTTAACGAATCCCACAAGATCGTTCGACAAGCTCTTGAACGTTTAAAACCCGGGCCGACCAAGGCCGACGCGCCCAAGGTCGTACTTCCCGACCGCGACGATATGCGAAAGCACATGGATTCGCTGATCCACCACTTTTTGATCGTTGCCGAGGGGTTCAACGTGCCGGAAGGCGAAGTTTATATGCCGATCGAGGCTTCGAAAGGCGAACTCGGCGTCTATATGAAATCAAACGGCGGCCCGAAACCCGACCGCGTCCACTTCCGCGGCCCCAGCTTCGTAAACCTTGCTGCCCTGCCCGTCATGAGCGAGGGCGAAATGGTTGCGGATGTTGTTGCGATTATTGGATCGTTAGATATTGTATTGGGAGAAATCGACAGGTAGGAGAGGTAAAGAATGATTAGCGAGCAATACCTCTTAATAGATGGCGCCGAAAAAGGGGAACAGAGCTTTAAAGCCATAGCAATGTTGAACCGATTATCGGTGGCACAGATCAAATTAAAAAGAGCCGACCGACTATCTAACAATTCCGGAAGTGAAGCGAAGGAAATTCGCGATAGCATTCATTCGCTCACTGACTCACTGACTC
>JACDAY010000205.1 GCA_013695195.1 Blastocatellia bacterium
TTCGGAACGATTTGGCTAAAGGCTCGATACGCGCTTTGGTCAAAGGCCGGCAGTAAGCGGCTTCGCGCTTGCCAAAAATTTTTGTCCCGATTGCATAAAACGGTGCACACCACGGTTCAATGGCGGCGAATCTGCCGCCTTTGCGGAGCACACGGGCAGCTTCCGGAAGAGCAATCTCCGTCTGCATATGGTGCAGGCATCCGCCGGCAAAGATAGCGTCGATTGTTTCCGAGCGTATCGGCAGCTCTTCCGCGACAGCCACGACACAACGCATTTGCTCGCCCAATCCGACCGCTTCACCAAGCGCGCGGGCGGCTTGGGCTTCACCAATCATTGGCGTAACCAGCCAGGCTTCGGCAGCTCCGGCCATTGCAAACTTTATTGCGTGCGTGCCGCCTCCTCCCAATTGAAGAACGGATTTGCCGCGAACCGGGCCGAGATGGCGATATGCATCCAATTGCCCGGCGGAATCGTACACAGCGTCCACCCAACACTGCCACGGGTCGGGAAAAGACTGCCGTTCCGCTTCGCTGGCGTCAAGTTCTGTTGGAAGGATAGAATACGCTCCGTTCCGGGAAAGCTTTTTGGCAGCGGCGGCGGCCGCATCGTTGTAAAAATCCATCTCCTCGTAAGCTTCGGCGTATACCGGTTCGGTGAGATCGAAATGTAAAGGTTCGGCCGAAACTGAAAGGGCTTCCGGCGCAAGCAGAATCGGAATCCCGTCGACAACCGGATAAGCGCATTTGTTATCCTCACGCAATAGCACAAAAGGCGTCCTGCCTGCCGGGGCCGATATGTTTCCCAAGGCGTTGGCGGAGTCGGCTCTTGGTAGAAGATTGCCCTTTGCACGGACTTCCGCATCTTCCATTTTAACGAGTTCCAAACAGAGCTTTGTCGCAGGGCAAACAAGCGAAGAACTCACTTCGGCGAGGATTTTTAAATTCATAATCGATATGTGATACCGCGTTTCTTCAAGCTAGGATTGCACTAGAGGAAAGTCGCGTCATAAACTAATATCGTAAACGATATCAACTACGGGTTCAAACAACGCGTAAGCCTTGGGAACGGCATGAAACGTACCATTTCTACGGACTCAAACGTAATCTCTATGCAATCGGATGCAAACATAACGTTCCTAACGGAGCTGAAATCATTACGTTAAAGTAACTAAATTTATTTTATGAATTCACCGCTCGTCGCGATCATTGGCCGGCCGAATGTCGGCAAATCGACACTGTTTAACCGTTTGACGGGCTCGCGTAAATCGATTGTCGGCGACGAGCCGGGTATTACGCGCGACAGGATCTATAGCGATGTGGAGTGGAAGTCGAGAACGTTTGCACTGGTCGATACCGGCGGCATTGTGCCGGATGACGAAGCGATAATTCCCGCGAATATCTTTAAACAGGCGGGTTTTGCGATTGATAAGGCGCAGGCGATCATTTGGGTGGTCGACGCTCGTGCCGGCGTTACGCCGCTCGACGAAGAAATTTCTGTATTCCTGCGAAATATCGGCAAACCCGTTTTTATTGCCGCTAATAAAGCCGAGACGCGAAAGGTCGAAGAAGAAGCAGCGGAATTTTACCGTTTCGGTTTTGAGTTGATGCCGCTTTCAGCGGAACACGGAACTTCGATAGGCGATCTGCTCGATCAGGTTTTCGCGGTGCTTGAATTTGACGAAGAAATTGAGGAAGAGAAGGCACACGAAATCAGACTCGCTATAATCGGGCGTCCGAATGTCGGAAAGTCGTCACTCCTGAACAGCATTCTCGGTGAAGAGCGTGTGATTGTCTCGCCAATTGCCGGCACTACGCGCGATGCGATTGATACTGAACTCGAAGTTGACGGCCAAAAATTTATTTTGGTTGACACCGCCGGTATTCGTCGTAAAGGAAAGACTGTAGAATTAGCCGAAAAAATGTCAGTCATAATGGCTAGAAAGGCGCTTGAGCGAGCAGACGTTGCCGTTCTGATAATCGACGCGGTCGAAGGCGTGGCAAACCTTGACGCAAATATTGCAGGTTATGCCGTCGATTCGGGCTGCTCCGTAATCATCGCCGTGAATAAATGGGATGCCGTCGCAGAAAAGGAAACGAACACGATCTATGAATTCGAGCGGGAGATGCGCCGGCATATGAAATTTCTGGACTGGGCGCCGTTGGTAACCATCTCGGCTTTGACCGG
Source organism: Blastocatellia bacterium (assembly GCA_013695195.1). Classification (GTDB taxonomy): domain Bacteria; phylum Acidobacteriota; class Blastocatellia; order Pyrinomonadales; family Pyrinomonadaceae; genus OLB17. The sequence continues at coordinate 2,185 of JACDAY010000205.1, forward strand.
ACAACGCGTAACAAACGTTCTGCCGCTTGTCGTTAAAGCAAACGAAGCACGTAATTTACGCGTGCCTACAGCGCAATTGAACAAATTTTTCGAGGACAGCGTCTCGCAGCCAAGAGGCGGAACGGCTCCAGCGCCGGTCAAGGGCGGCGTGTCGCGTTTGAAGGTACAGTATATCACTCAGGGCGGTCTGCGCCCGCCGCTGTTTGTGTTGTTCACTTCGGGCGGAAACAAAGCCGGACTGCATTTTTCATATTTGAGATATATCGAAAACCGGCTGCGCGAGGCCTTTGATTTTTTTGCGACGCCGATCCGGTTGAAGGAAAAGCACAAGATGCGCAAACCCGCGGGGCGCTAGGTTTTTTGTAATTGCTTCAAACTGTTATTTTTAAGAAAATGGAAATTATTTTATTAATAATAAGACTTTTGTTATTCGCCGTTTTCGCTCTCGCGGGAATCGGTAAATTGCTCGATCTCAAAGGCTCGGAGAAAGCGCTCAAGGCATTCGGCACGCCCGAAGAATTTGCAAAGACCTTTGCCGTCGCGCTGCCGTTTGCCGAGATTGTTTTTGCGGTGTGTTTTCTATTTACTGAGACGTCATGGCTTGGAGCTATCGGAGCGCTTATACTTTTGTTGAGTTTTATCGGCGGTATGATATGGCAGCTTTCGCAGGGGAAGGCGCCCGATTGCCATTGTTTCGGGCAAATACACAGCGAGCCGGTCGGCAAAAAAAGCCTGATTCGAAACATCGGTTTTGCGGTGCTCGCGCTTTCACTTGTAGCGCAGGGCAGAGATTTTCAAGGGCTAAGTTTAGCAGACACGGATTCGGGTATGATTCAAACGATAATGATTTTGGCGATGCTCGTGCTTTCGGCGGTGATCGTCTATTTTCTTAAAACAATATATAAACAGCAGGAACAGATCATTCGCAGAATGGATGTTCTCGAGCTGCTTTCCAAAGATGGAGTTGCGGTCGAGCGAAACAATGCGGGCGACCCAGCCGACGGGCTGCCGATCGGCTCGCCTTTTCCGGAATTTGAACTGCCTGACATAAACGGAAAACGTGTAGTGCTTGCAGATATTATTTCGGAAGGTATGCCGGTTTTGTTCTTTTTTGTCAGCCCCGCCTGCGAGCCGTGTAAGATACTTTTGCCGGAAATCGAAGCCTGGCGGACGGAGCTCGAGGACAAACTAAATTTCGTTTTTGTCAGCAGCGGCAAACCGGACGAAAACCTCGATAAGTTTTCGGGAAGGGCGGCAAACCATATTCTTTTGCAAACGGAAAGGGAAGTTGCGGAATCCGTATTCGCTTTGTGGACGCCGACTGCATTATTCGTTAACGCCGACGGACGAATAGCAAGTCATCCGGCTGCAGGCGACACCGCAATTCGCGAGCTTATCGAGAAAATTAAGTCCGAAAATTTGTCCCGCGACTTTGTTTATTTTACCAATGGGAGCCGCAACGGAAAGCCTAAGATAGGCGAACGAATTCCCGACTTTTCATTAATTGATATAAAAGACCGTGAGATTAATACACAGGATTTTCTTGGAAAGCAGACTTTGGCGGTTTTCTGGGGGTTGGGTTGTCCTTATTGCCGGGAAATGGTTCCTGAATTAAAAGCCTGGGAAGAAACAAAAGACGAATCTGCACCGAATCTAGTGATATTTTCCGTCGGCGATACGGAAGAGCATCTCGACATGGGTCTTGAATCACACATAATTGTAGAAAAAGATTACGCCACGGCTGTAAAAATGGGTATGCGGGGCACGCCATCCGCTGTTTTGATAAATGAGAAAGGCGAGATTTTAACCGAGACAGCCGCCGGAGCAGCAAGGATCTGGGCGTTGATAGGTAAAAGGAAATTGAATTGAAACAGTGAGGAGTTTCATAAATTACGTCTCTATCGATCAATTATTTTTCATCTTTTTCTTGTTCCTCTTATTCCGTCCTGTTCCTCTTGTCTGTCGTAAAAAAAGAACCAAACAAGAATTCTAGTGTAGAAGATCCGATGTCAACAACCAGCACATAATGGATAGTCCGATCGTTTGGAATATAACTGCTCGTGATGGTGAAGCCAGAACGGGGATTTTGCGGACAAGGCGTTCAGAAATTGAAACGCCTGTTTTTATGCCGGTCGGAACTCAGGGCGCGATAAAAGGTGTGCGGTTCGAATGGCTCGAATCCGAGCTCGACGCCCGGATCATACTCGGAAATACATATCACCTCTTTCTTCGCCCCGGCGTAGAAATCATTCGCAATCTCGGCGGCCTGCATAAATTTTCCACTTGGAACCGCTCACTGCTCACCGATTCCGGCGGCTTTCAGGTTTTTTCTTTGACTGATCTTAGAAAATTGACGGAAGACGGCGTCGAGTTTCGCTCCCACCTTGACGGCAGCAAACAATTTCTTTCGCCTGAAATCTCGATGGAAGTTCAGGCGGCGCTGGGGTCGGAGATCGTAATGGCTTTTGATGAATGCACGCCGGGAGACGCGGGTTTTGAGGCAACGCGAAAAAGTCTGGAATTAACCTCGCGGTGGGCGCTGCGTTCGAAAGATCGATTTGAAAAATTACAGGAAGAAGGCGTTGATTCGGGCTTTTTGTCAGAGCAGGATGCGTTAGTAGGCCGCTCCTTGTCAGAACCGCCTGCGGTAGGGGGCGGTTTAAGGAGGATTAGAGACACTGACCCGGCAATCGCGTCCAATGATAAATTGCAGCCACCCGCTACCGCAGGTGGTTCTGACCTGTCTGGTCGGCAAGCTCTTTTCGGGATAATACAAGGGGCTGGGCATCTGGAACTGCGAAATGAAAGCTTGGAAAAAACGGTTGGGATCGGTTTCGATGGCTACGCAATCGGCGGCCTTAGCGTCGGCGAAGAAAAAAACGTTATGTACGATGTTTTGGAATTTCTGGCGCCGAAGATGCCTGTGGAGAAACCGCGGTATCTGATGGGTGTCGGGACGCCCGAAGACCTTATCGAAGCTGTGGGGCGCGGCGTGGATATGTTCGACTGCGTAATGCCGACAAGAAACGGCCGGACCGGAAGCGCATTCACGTCACGCGGAAAGATCAACATTCGCAATGCCAAACATGCGGGCGACGACGAACCTATTGACGCCGAATGTCGATGTTCCGTTTGCGAAAGATATTCGCGCGGCTACCTGCGGCATCTTTACCAGGCTGGCGAGATGAATGCCGCAATTATGATATCGCATCACAACCTCGCATTCTTCCTTGACACCATGCGTAGAGTTAGGCAATCTATCAAATCCGGCCGGTTCGCTACATTCCGAAGCGAATTTCTAAGTAAATTAAGGGAGAATGACGATGCTCGTGTTTGATTAAGCATCGACAAACGTTTATTATAAAGTTTTATTTTCCGCGCTAAAAACATGTATACATTTCTATTATTTTTCCAGGACGGCGGCGGCAGCGGTTTGATATGGACTTTGCTGCCTTTCGTTTTCATCTTCGGCATATTTTATTTCCTCGTCATTTTGCCGCAAAAGAAACAGCGTGCGCAGCTGCAGGAAATGATAACCCAACTGAGGATCAACGATGAAATTGTAACGAATGGCGGTATTATCGGAAAAATCAAGGAAGTTAAAGACACAAGTTTTATTATCCAAAGCGCGGAGAAATCATTTCTTGAAGTCGGCAAAAGCGCCGTAGTCGGGAAAAAAGCGGAATAACGAGAATTCTTGGCAATAGCCGGTGACTAAAATCCGATCACGTCCAACAGAGGACTAACCACTCGCATTTACGAATGAAAAACAACAGTTTGTGGATAAGAACGGCGATAATAATCGTTGTAACACTAATAGGTATTTATCTGGTTATCGGCCCGCGCCGCGTACCGACTCGAAGTGATTTTTCATGGCAGGGAATTAAAAATAATCTTGCGAACAATATAAATCTCGGCCTTGATCTTAAAGGCGGCTCGCATCTGGTTATGAGGGTCAAGACGGATGAGTATTTGAAAACTCTGACGGAAAACAGCGCTCAGGCGGCGTTGACAGCTGCACAGGACGCGAAATTGCCGGTAAGCGGAAACAGCGTCGCTGCCGAAAACGGAACTT
>JACDAY010000085.1 GCA_013695195.1 Blastocatellia bacterium
TGCGACAGTTCCGTGCATTCCTTTGATCGTGGCTTCGATAATGTCGAAAAAGCTGGCGGAAGGTTTGGACGCGCTTGTGCTCGATGTTAAAACGGGTTCAGGCGCGTTTATGCAACTCATTGAAGACACCAAAAAGCTTGCGCAAGCGCTAGTTAAAACTGGGACTAATTTTGGCGTCAAGACCGAAGCGGTTGTATCCGACATGAGCCAGCCGCTTGGAAAATATGTAGGAAATGTTTTGGAAACTTACGAATGTATCCGCATCATGCAAGGCGATAGCGATGCGCAGATGACTTCGACCCGTGAGCTTTCACTAGAACTTTCAGCCCGGCTTTTGGTGTTAGCCGGCATCTCAAAAGATATAACCAAAGCACACGAACTCGCGAAAACCAGGTTGGCAAGCGGTGAGGCTTTAAGAAAATTTCAGCAAAATGTCGAACTGCAGGGCGGCGATCCCCGGATTTGCGATAAACCGGAAATGCTTTTGGATGAAAAACTATTCCGAATAGAAATAAAAGCCGCGCGGTCTGGTTATGTTGGGCAGATCGACACGCTTGCCATCGGAAATACGGTCGTCGCGATTGGCGGCGGAAGATCTAAGGCGGACGACAAGATCGATCACGCTGTCGGCTACGCTTGTAACGCGAAAATCGGTACACCTATTGGTGGTGGTGAAACGCTTGGCGTTTTACACTGTCGTAATGAGGATCAAGCTCGATTAGTCGGCGGAACTATAATAGGCGCGTATAAGATCGTTTCCGAAAACAACCATAAGCAGCTGCAATTAATCCAAGAAGTTATCGCAAATTGAAATTTTGTTGTAGATGTAGTCTTATCCGATAATCAATCCGATTTTCAAACCAGACTGTATGAATATTAAATTTATTTTAACCTCGAGCGTCCTGCTTCTAGCGATCTTATCGTTTTCGTCGTGTGGTGCTCAAACCGAGGCCAAAAGAGAAGGCTGTAAGATTAAGGTCGGGATCGTTTTCGACATTGGCGGAAAGAACGACCGCTCGTTCAACGCGGCTGCGTGGGAAGGCGTAAAGCGGGCCGAAAAGGATCTCAACATTTGCCTATACGACGTGGAGCCCGGCAACCCGACTTCGATCGAGCCTGCGATGCGTGCTTTTGCCGAAAGAAATTTCGATCTGATAATCGGCATCGGGTTCGCGCAGGGGCCGATAATGCAAAAGGTTGCGTTAGATTACCCGGAGATCAAATTTGCGATTGTTGACGGCGTGATTTTCGAGGCTGATGGTAAGACTCCAAAACAAAACGTAGCCTCGCTGGTATTTCGAGAGCACGAAGGCTCATTTCTCGTGGGGATGATCGCTGCGGCGAAATCCAAAACCGGTGTGCTCGGATTTATCGGCGGCATGGATATTCCGCTGATCCATAAGTTCGAAACCGGCTACGAAGAAGGCGCGCGATATGTAAATCCGAACATTCGGGTGATCGACAATTATGTCGGCGTGACCGATTCGGCGTGGAACAATCCGGGCAAGGGAAAGGAGCTTGCGTTAAATCAGATCGAAAAAGGCGCGGATGTTATATTCACCGCAGCCGGAAATTCCGGTCTCGGGGCCTTTGATGCCGTCGAGCAATACGGCAAAAACGCGCAAGGCGAAGCAAACAAATTCGTGATCGGCGTAGATTCGAATCAGAACGGAGTTAAGCCCGGTTTCGTTCTAACCTCAATGGTAAAACGCGTGGACAATGCGGTTTACGATGTGGTCAAAGAGGTTCTTGAAGGCAAATTTAAAGGAGGTTTTCATGTCTTTGGGCTAGATAAAGACGGTGTCGCATATGCTATGGACGAAAACAACACAGCAATTATCCCGGTTGATGTGATCCAAAAAACGGAAGAAGCGAGAGCCAAAATCGTTTCCGGTGAAATCAAAGTAACAGACGCGATGGCGGCGAAAAAATAGATGCTCGAACTACGAAATATAACAAAGAGCTTCGGAGATGTCGTGGCGAATAATAACGTGTCGATTCACGTCAAAAAAGGCACGATACACGCGATTGTCGGTGAGAACGGCGCGGGAAAATCGACGATAATGCGGATCGCCTACGGCTTTTACAATGCGGACAGCGGAGAGATATTGGTTGACGGCAACAGTGTTTCCATAAAAAATCCACATGATGCGATCTCGCTCGGGATCGGCATGGTTCACCAGCATTTTATGCTCGTCGATACGATGACCGTGGCCGAGAATATTATTCTCGGTGCGGAAACGGGAACATCTGCCAGTCTCGACCTTGATAAGGCGAATTTGGATATATCGAAATTGTCGAACGATCTGCGGCTCGGCGTAAACCCGAAGGCGTATATTGAAGACCTTTCAGTGGGCCAGCAGCAGCGTGTCGAGCTTTTAAAAGCGCTATACCGCGATGCAGAACTACTTATTTTGGACGAGCCGACGGCGGTTCTTACGCCGCAGGAGGTTGACGAATTTTTTGCGATCCTGCGCCGGATGAAGGAGCAAGGCAAGACGATCATCATCATCACTCACAAGCTCGAAGAGGTCCTGGCGATTTCCGATGAAGTTACTGTCATGCGCGATGGAAAGTCGGTCGGAAACCTGAAAACGTTTGAAACAACGACCAAAGATCTTGCCCGTTTGATTGTCGGCCGCGACGTATTACTTCGCGTGGAGAAAGCCGACGCCGAACCAAACGACACCATGCTCGAAGTAAAAAATTTAAGCATTAACGGCAAGAACGGCGCTGCGGT
>JACDAY010000093.1 GCA_013695195.1 Blastocatellia bacterium
TACGGACATCCTGTCCGCTCTTTTCAGGACGGACAAGATGTCCGTACTCCTATTTTTGCTACAATCACGATTCTATTACGTGATTTGTTCCATTAAAATTTTTGAGCCGGAGCTGGTATTTATCCGCTCTGTAATCGTAATCTTTGCCGCCGGCGCTGAGCTTAATATGCCAACCGCTCGAGATCATCTGGCCTGACATTTCATCTTTGGCCGGAGCGCCTAACGACATATCGGGAAAATCTTTCTCGGTTACAGTGGCGGTAACATCCGTTTCCTTTATCTTCAAACGTTTCGCCAAATCCTTTCTGGCTTTTGCTACAGCGCTGTCTTTGTTAAAACTCATATGATTTAGATGCCTTGGAGATTTGATAATTTTGCTACTCTTTTTTGGATTAGTCAATGTAAAAACGCCTTTGTCAAACCAAACGCAAACGGATAAGATTAACTTTACTATTGAAGGGCACGCGGTTTTTGTCGCCAACAAAATATCAGAGATTATTATCATTGAATAGATTTTAAGAAAAGGCTGCCAATCAGGCCGCTTTTTGTGATGATTCGGGCAGAAACGCGAATGCAATGAGTGTGTCAGCACCAGGAACACGCTCATTTACATTCGCGTTTCTGCTTTTAGCGATAGATTTCTAATTATCTCCACCAAAGCCGGAACGATATAGGCCGCGCAGGTGGTGCCTAAAATCAGCCCAGTAACGAAACGCGAAAGGTGCGTGTTTTCCCAGATTCCAAACATCGTGAGCGACCAGTCAATGCTTATCGGAATCAACGATAGGAACAGCCAAAACCGGGGTAACGTCTCAATTTCACCGATCGGCCGCCAGAGCGGATAAATTATAAAACCCGCGAAAAGCCCGAAATATACTCCGAAGCATCGAGAGCAGACTGCAACCGGATGTCCATCCAAATGTATTGAACGCTCCGTCATTTGATGACAGATATAACCGAAGAAAGTGTAGATCGGTGCTGAAAAACTCTGAAAGCCGTTCGCCGCAACCACAGGAGCAAACAATATTAAAGCCACCCAACCCACAATAACGCCCGTTGCGATCATCCACACATGAACCGCCTGTTTGCGAAACTGCGAGGCAACATTTTGAGGGACGTATTTGTGGGTCGGATGCGTCATCTTTATAGAAAGACTTTACATTCGAAATAACTGATAGCTGAAAGCTTATAGCTGATAATTTAAGACTCGTAAATCTTCGGTTATCAGCTTTCAACTATCAGTTTTCAGCTATTCCGGAGGCTTTCGTTTGGAGAGACTTTTCCGTCTCAAGAATATGATGCGTTGTTTGAATCACTGTATCGGGATTTAGCGAAATTGAGTTGATGCCTTTCTTTACGAGAAACTCTGCGAATTCCGGATAGTCCGAGGGTGCCTGGCCGCAAATACCGATCTTTTTCCCTGCACGAATAGCGGCCTCGATTGCCATCGACACCATCTTTTCGACCGCGCCGTTTCTTTCGTCAAATAGATGAGCGACCATTTCAGAGTCCCGGTCGAGGCCAAGTGCAAGCTGTGTCAGATCGTTCGAGCCGATGGAATATCCGTCGAAAATCTCCAAAAATTCGTCGGCAAAAACGACATTTGCGGGCAGTTCGCACATCGCATAGATCTCAAGGCCGTTTTCGCCCTGAACCAATCCATGCTCGGCCATAAGTGCGATGACCTTTTCACCTTCTTCCACCGTTCGGCAAAACGGGATCATCGGCGTTACATTCGTCAGACCCATATCGTCGCGGACACGGTTCATCGCCTGACATTCTAGCTTGAAACCGGCTTTATAACGGTCGTCGTAATATCGAGAAGCTCCGCGAAAGCCGATCATCGGATTCTCTTCCACCGGTTCGAATTCAAGGCCGCCGATCAGCTTTGCATATTCGTTAGACTTAAAATCCGACATTCGGACAATTACAGGTTTTGGATAGAATGCCGCAGCGATTCGTCCGACTCCTTCGCTAAGCGAGCGTACGAAAAATTCCTTCGGATCTTCTTCGAGAATTCGCCGTGAAATTTCCTCCACGTCCGCCGCCTTTTTCAGATTCGGATAATTCACAAGCGCCATTGGATGAATTCCGATGTGATTATTGATAATAAATTCGAGCCTTGCCAATCCGACGCCGTCATTCGGCAGACGGGACACGGCAAAAGCGTGGTCGGGGTCGCCGACGTTCATCATCACTTTCGTATTCGGCCGCTCGTTGTCGGAAATTTCGCGCCGCTCGACCTGAAAGTCGATTTGGCCGTAGTAGATATTTCCGCGGTCGCCTTC
>JACDAY010000215.1 GCA_013695195.1 Blastocatellia bacterium
ATGAAGATCGCGCCGGACGCTAAACTTAACGACGGCCTGCTCGATATCGTCAATATAGGCGACATCCGCACCGCCAAAGTTCTGCTCAACGCGTATACGCTTTATAATGGAACACATCTCGATCTCGCAGAAGTAAAAAGTACGCTTGCACGCACAATAGAAGTTCGCCCGGTAAACTCGAACGTCGAGATACATATTGAGATCGACGGCGAGCTTCCCGGAAAACTTCCCGCCGTGTACGAGGTAATACCCAATGCTTTGAAGGTCCGGGTTCCGGCAGCAAGAGTGTGAGACTGTATAGGATACGACGCCTTGTTTCTTCAACACAAAGAAAACTATTGTAATGAAACTAGATGCGAAAGGCCTGTGGTTTATAGTAATAGCGGCGTTTTCGAGCGCGTTCGCCCAAGCTCAAATCCCCGCGCCCGTTGGCGACGAAGATATCCAGTCGTGGAACGATGTTCAATTGACGGTTCCGATGACGGAGAAATTTGACTTCTTTATCCAAACGACTGCCCGTTTCACCAGGAACGTCAGCAGATTTAATGAAGGAAGATTCGGACTCGGTTATGTGTGGAAACCGAACAAATCGCTCTCCGCATCGCCCTCCTACACTTATATCAAAGCACGCAACTCGGCGGGGCGATTTAGCGGCGAGCACCGTCTGGGCCTGCGCGGAACCTATAAATTTCCGATCAGGAGTTTTGGGCTTTCGCACAGGAGTGCCTTTGAATACCGGTTGAGACGGCCACTGAATTCATGGCGCTATCGCCCGTCGCTGACATTCGAAAAAGACATTTTAAAAATTATTCCCGAAACAAAAGTTTTCGTCACCGAAGAGGTTTTTTATGATTCTCTGCTAAAGAAATTTTCGCGGAACCGTTTTAGCGTCGGGATCAACAAAACGCTTACGGAGACGCTGTCGGTTGACATTTATTACCTGCGGCAAAACGACGGTTTTTCGCGTCCGGGCGATCTGAATGTCATCGGCACGTCGTGGAAAATAAAAATTAAATGAATGGAAAATGGAAAATGCGGATATTCAGTTCTTCACTCCTCATTCTCCATTTTTAATTTTCAATTTTCCATTTTCCATTCTCAATTCTCTATTTCCTTCCCGTCAGCGTTTTGTTCCAATTCCTTTCACCGCTATAGTGTATCTTTATGACCACTTCATTCTGTCAGTTGATAAGTGATGCTGCCGAATCGCACGCTGATAAAACGGCGATGCAGATCATCGGCGAAGAAGGCACGGAATTTACATTCGCCGAGATGCTCGATGCGATCCGCGGCATTGCTTTTCGGCTGGAAAAAGAAGGAATCGCCTTCGGTGACCGGGTCGCGCTCATCGGTGAGAATCATCCACGTTGGGCAATCGCCTATCTCGGAATGCTTTTTCGCGGCGCGGTCTGCGTGCCCATCGACCCGCACGGCGAGATCGATACGATTGTAAACTTCCTCGAAAACTCCGAAGCTAAGATGGCATTCATCGGCGAGGATTTTATAGAGACATTCGCACAGGTTTCCGGGAAATTGGGCCGTGAATTGCCTGCGGTACTTTTACAGGAAATTTCACCGCAGAGACGCAGAGACGCAGAGGAAGAATCTACACGCGAATCAGTAAATAATCATAAAACAACCGAGAATAACTTAATTAAGTCCACTGATCCTGATCCTGTCTCGGCGTCTCTGCGTCTCGGCGGTTCAAATCCTAAATTTCAATCGTTTGCCGATTGGACAAAAACACCGAGGCCCGATGATTTCGACCAAAAACCCACGCCCGGGCAGCCCGACGATCTTGCGGTTTTGATCTATACGTCCGGCACGACCGGCACACCGAAGGGCGTTCCGCTGACGCACGGCAACATCTTTTACGAAGCGACCGGCTGTCAGGAAGTGATGCATATTTCCGAACACGAAGTTGTTTTAAGCGTACTGCCGCTTTTTCACGTTTTTGCGCAGGTAATCAATTTATGGGTAATCGCGAGCATCGGCGGCAAGGTCTGCTATGTAAAGGAACTCGCTCCGGCCGAGCTCACCAAAGCATTCGAGACAAAGGAAATCACGCTGCTCACCGGCGTTCCGAGGCTTTGGTACCTGTTTCACAAAAAAATTTTCGACGGCGTCGCCGCACAACCAAAACCGGTCCAATGGCTATTTGCGGCTATGCTGAAAACCAACGGATTTCTGCGCGACACTTTCAAAATTAATCTTGGCCAAAAGTTCTTCAAAAAAGTTCACGACGGTTTTGGAGGCAAACTCGGCATTACCATTTCCGCCGGATCGAGGTTTGACGAAAAGATCGCGCGCGATTATCACTCGCTCGGCTTCACACTGGTTCAGGGTTACGGGCTGACCGAGACGAGCGGTGCCGTAACCTCCACGCGTTTTGAAGACAATGTCGTCGGATCGGTTGGTGTAGCGGTCAATCATGCCGAAATCAAGCTTGGTGAGCTGAACGATGAAGGCGCGGGCGAGGTTTTGATCAAAGGCAAAATGGTGTTTTCGGGTTATTATAAAAATCCCGAAGCTACGAAGGAAGCGTTTACAGAAGACGGCTGGTTCAAGTCCGGCGACCTCGGAAAGCTGGACGAAAACGGCCATCTTTTTATAGTAGGACGATTAAAAGACGTGATAGTTTTGCCGAACGGCAAGAACATCCATCCCGAAGATCTCGAGGTTCAGTACTTAAAATCGCCATTGGTCGAGGAAATGGCGATCCTTGGGGTAAAAGACGAATCGGCTGTTCACGCGGGTGCGGAAAAGCTTGTCGCCGTGGTCGTGCCGGATTTTGCTTATTTGAAAGCAAACAACATTGCCAACTCGAAGGAAGCGATCCGCTACGACCTCGATAATCTCGGCCGTTCTCTTCCGGAATACCAACGCGTCCGCAATTACATTATCCACAGCGAGCCGCTGCCGCGTACCGCGACACGCAAGGTGAAACGATTCGAATTGCAAAAAAAGATCGAAAATAGCGGTTTCGACGATCAGGAATCGCAGCCCAAAAAAGTTCTGGAGTTGAGCGGCGAAGATAAAGCATTACTGGAAACGAACGCCGGACGCGCGGTTGTGTCGGCAATCCAGAAGAATGTTAAGGAAGGCGAAGCGATCCATCCGTCGATGAATCTCGAAATCGATCTCGGCCTTGACTCGCTTGGCCGTGCGGAAGTTTTCGCGGCTCTCGAACAAGCGTTCGCTACAGAATTCGACGGCGACGAGGCGGCACAGGCATTGACCGTGGGCGATACCGTTAAGCTTGTGCAAAGCCGCGTAGGCGAGGCCGAAACCTCGACTGATGTCGCAAAGGACTTGAA
>JACDAY010000197.1 GCA_013695195.1 Blastocatellia bacterium
TCGGAGGCGGGGCGGCGGGACTGTTTTGTGCCATCGAAGCGGGAAAACGCGGCCGGCGTTCCCTGGTGATCGAGCATAACGCACAAGTCGGGCGAAAAATCATTATCTCAGGCGGCGGCCGCTGCAATTTTACGAATATCTATACAAAACCGGAAAATTTTATCTCGGGGAATCCACATTTCTGCAAATCGCCACTCGCCAGATACACGCCGCAGGATTTCGTCGAGCTTGTTAAAAAACACAAAATCGAATACTACGAAAAAACGCTTGGACAGCTTTTTTGCCGCGAAAGCTCGCGCCAGATAGTCGAAATGCTGATTGCTGAATGCGAAAAAGCAAAGGTGATAGTTCAAACTGATTGCTCTGTCAAGAACCTACGAAAAAACGGGCTTTTTGAGCTTGAAACAAATCGAGGAAAATTCTCGTCTGAAAGTCTTGTAATCGCGACCGGCGGGCTTTCGTTTCCAAAAATAGGCGCGACCGATTTTGGTTACAAGATCGCTAAACAGTTCTCGATAAAGCGGACCGATCTCCGCCCGTCGCTGGTGGCTCTTGTTTTTTCAGGAGAAAAGAAGTACACAAAGCTCGCCGGCCTTTCCGTTAATTCGGTTGTTTCGTACGGCAAACAGTCGTTTCGCGAGAATATTTTGTTTACTCATCGCGGCCTTTCCGGCCCGGCGATTCTCCAAATATCGAATTACTGGCAAAAACGCGGGGCCATTTTTATAAATTTGCTTCCCGACACTGACGCTTTGGAAAAATTGCCGGAGAGTCGCAATAGCCGGCAAAACCTCGGTAACTTTCTTGGCAAATTTCTCCCGCACCGTTTTGCCGAAGAATTTGCCGCTCGGAATTTTCCGGATAAACCTCTGAACCAATTTAGCAGCCGCGATATTGTGCATGTTTCGGGACTTCTGAATAGGTGGCCGGTTAAATTTGTTGATACAGAAGGTTATGACAAAGCCGAGGTAACATTGGGCGGCATATCGACAGGCGAGCTTTCATCGCAAACAATGGAATCAAACAAGGTTGAAGGTCTTTATTTTATCGGAGAAGTCGTTGACGTAACAGGATGGTTAGGCGGCTACAACTTTCAGTGGGCCTGGTCGTCGGCGTTCGCGGCAGGACAGAATGTATAATTTATTTTTAAATGAAAGAAGGGAAACGTCTCCCACACCGTTTCCCTTCGCTTCGCGCCCATTACGTGGAGTAATCGGCCACGAACTTGTCCCTTTAAAAAGCTCTAAATATATGCAAATAGAAGAAAGTGACGCAATATTTGCCCGTCCGGGGTCAAAGCTCATTTCGATAGCAAGATAAGAAAATGTCATAAACCAGAACCGATGTCAAGAAAAATCTTAAAAGATTTACAAAATAGAGAAATTGTTTATAGTGTGTGCATAATGTCAGGTATTAACAACGGCAAAGTTAATATTTTTTGGGCGGTATAGGCAACACTGCGGTTTGGCCATGTTAGATTAGATGAGCATTAAAGAGCTATATTATCTGGCTGACGGGTCGATTACAGCGTGGATGGCACGATATGGCATCTTCCTGATGCGCGTCGCCCTCGGCATCGTATTCTTCTGGTTCGGCGTACTAAAATTTTTCCCCGGCCTGAGTGTGGCGGAAGATTTGGCCAGCCGAACGATTTCCGTGATATCGTTCGGCTACGTATCGCCCTCAGTCAGCGTGCCGGTGTTGGCGGCATGGGAGTGCACTATCGGGCTAGGTTTAATTTCCGGCAAGTTTTTGCGTCTGACCTTGCTTCTTTTGTTCCTGCAAATGACGGGAACTTTTTTGCCGCTTGTTTTCTTTCCTTTAGAAACGTGGGTACAGTTTCCTTATGCGCCGTCGCTGGAAGGTCAATACATCATCAAAAACCTGGTGCTGCTCGGGGCGGGTATTGTGGTGGGAGCGACTGTTCGCGGCGGGAGCATGATTGCCGACCCTGACGCGGCTCACGAGGCAGAGATAAAGCAGGATGTCTAGGCCTATATACATTGCGATTCAGGAATACAGATTCATTGGCCGCGTCAGCAAATCAATCGGGTCTTCGATGTTTAATGCTTCGCGGACATAAAACGGCTCGCCCGCCGCGACGCCGATCAGTGAGCCGAAATAGCGCGAGCGGTTTTCCAATTCATCGAGAAATCCTTTTGCGGTCAAACGCGTTTCAGGCTCGGTCGAAATCGGATTATAAAACTGCGAAGCGTGGGCGGCAATTGCTTCCATCTTTCCTTCAAGAAAATCGGAGATATCGACGATAAATGTCGGCGCGACGAGCCTCGAAAAAACATTGTGTGCGACGATCGGAACATTTATCTTTTCCGCGCCGGAAGCTTCGTCATATTTTCGCATGCTCGCAAGCCGTGCCGATTCGCGGACAAGCTGGGCAATATGATTATGATCCGGGTGCGGATCATCGCCCTGATGCGTCAGGATGACCTTCGGCTTCAGCCGCCGCAGAACGCGAACAAGCGTTGTTCTCGATTCGTCATCGGCAAAAACGTGCCCGTCCGGCAAGCCGAGATTCTCGCGCACGTCGAGTTTCAGTATCTTCGCGGCTTCCTCGGCCTCGAGCCCCCGGTTCTCAACCGTGCCGCGCGTGCCCATTTCTCCCCGCGTGACGTCGAGTGCTCCGGTTCGATACCCAAACTCTTTCATTTTCAAAAGCGTTCCGCCAACTGTCAATTCCACGTCGTCCGGGTGTGCAAAAATCGCGAGAATATCTACTTGCATAATAATTCCGGATTTCAGATTCAAATTCCATATCCGGTGTTTAGTTTGTTAGAGTTTAATTGTTAACGAGAGAAATCGGCAAATTTGGAATTTGGAATATGAAATTCGTAGTTCTCGGCTCGGGCACTTCGGTTCCGCATCCGAAAAGAAGCAGTTCGGCTTATTGGCTTGAAACGGCGGGCGGCTCGGTTCTGCTCGATTGCTCTGCTTCGGCAATACACCGAATGGCGCAGGAGAATCTGGATTGGGCAAATCTAGACGCAATCTGGATCTCGCATTTTCATCTCGACCACTGTGGCGGACTTGCTCCTTTTTTGTTCGGAACCAAGCATGCTCCGAATACACAAGATCGGACCAAAACCCTGCGTATCTTTGGAGCAAAGGGATTAAAGCGCCTGCTGAAAGGTTTTGACACTGCAAATGATTACGGCCTTTTTGTCCAGCCGTTTCCACTAGAGATCATAGAGATCATAGAGATCGAGCCGTTTGAAAAATTCGAGATCCTGCCGGACGTTGAAGCGGTCTCGATCTCGACGCCGCACACGGACGAAAGCCGCGCGATTCATCTTAGAGATACAGACGGAAAAACACTTGTATATACGGCAGATACAGGCCCGGCAGACGCCCTGGCAGCTTTGGCGCGTCGTGTCGATCTACTCGTGATGGAGTGTTCTTTCGTAAAAAACAAGCCGGTTGAAACACATCTGGAACTTGTCGAGGCGATGTATTTGATACGAAAGGCTGAGCCTAAAAAGGCCGTTCTGACACATCTTTATCCCGAATGGGACGAGATAGATTTTAATGTGGAAGTTGGGAAGTTTACTCCGGGATGTGAGGTGATAGAGGCTGTGGATGGATTGAGAATTGAAACATAAAAGAGCGGGGGCAAAGCCGCCCTTCCTGACTGCAATTGTTCAGCTTAATTTTATTAATTTGGTTGACTAATTGCAGTCAGGAAGGGCGGCTTGCCCCCGCTCTTTGAACTTATCCCTTAACGTTCCGCTTGGCGACCGCCATAAGCTCTTCCGGCATCCATTCCGCAAAGACTTTGTCCTCAGCTTCAGCAATTCCCTTGCTGCGGTTGCGCCATTCTTTTTCGGGATCATCCTCGCGGCCTGATTCCTTCGGATAGTTTTCGACTTGCTCCAGGCTGATAATAATGCCGTGGGCGATCTCTTTCCAATCCTCGGTTTGAATCCCGCGAAGCACGACGGGTAGACCTGCTGTCCAGTCTTCCTGCGGAGCGATATTGTCATATTCAGGGATCGTCAAAAGGGCGATCGACGGAAAAACCCCGCCGCCAAACTCGCTGACGATCTGCGAACTGAGTTCCTTATAAGACATATCTGCGTTTGACTGTCTGATCTCTAATGCCCGGCGGAAAATGTCGGATACGGTTGGTTGATCGCTCATTCGTTTTTCAATAATCTCCTGAAGCAATTATACTTGTTGGACTTTAATTGTAAACTCTATGCGAAAACTCATATATCAACTTCATTTAATTCTCGGCATTTTCGTGTCGATTCCCGTTTTGGCGTGGGCTTTGAGCGGATTTCTTTACGCTCTGCCAAACACGGTGGAGGGAGGCGCGGTGGAGAAGATCGATTCGGCACGAGTGAAAGTCTCGCCTGGCGAAGCGATTGTCAAAGCCCGTGAATTGGCAGGAAAAGCTCTGCCGACGACAGCTTTGACGCTGCTGATGAAAGACGGCAGGCCGCAATATCAATCAGTCGGCGGCCTTGGTGCGGATTCTATATTTATAGATGCCGAAACGGGCGATGCCAGAATGTCTGCACAGCCGACGTGGAAAACGAGGTTTTTCCGCGAGGCTCACTTCTACTTTTTTGCCGGAAGCTGGCAGGTAACTCTGCTCCTGTTATTTTCAGGCTTGGCGGCTCTTTCGGCAATCACGGGGATTTATCTTAATATCGTTTATTGGTCGAGAAAATTTCGGCGGAGGCCTGCACGTGAGTAAGGGCTTACAAAAAACCACCCGCTCACGCCGGCGGTTCTGACTTGTCAAATCGTTTCCAACTTTATTCTTGTCGAATCGCATCAAAAAGGGTAGTCTTACTTTGTCTGGAATACCCGAATGAAAATTTTATTTGCTCTCATTATCCTTTCTCTCGGCTTCATACTTGTTTCCGCCCAAAACGAGCAGGCACCGGTAGTTGAAAAAGAATTTGCCTATAAGGACTGGGTTTACAAAAATGTAAAAACCGGGACCGATATGAATCTGCGTAAATTCAGTTTTGGCAAAAAGCTTGTGATGGTGGTTTATTTCGCTCCGTGGTGTCCGAATTGGAAGCATGATGCGGCTTTTGTTCAGGGCCTTTATGAGAAATACAAAGGAAACGGCTTTGATGTGATCGGCGTCGGTGAATACGATCCGGTCGACGTTATGAAAACGCATTTGGATGCTTATAAAATCACTTTTCCCGCAGTTTACGAATCCGAATTACGCACTGACAAACAGAAAACCCTGCATTACGAATACCGCAAAGCAGCAGGCGATACACGAAATTGGGGTTCGCCCTGGTACGTCTTTCTCGAACCGGAAAAGTTGGAAAAAAGCGGCATAATTCTCTCGAAAAAGGCGAATGTCGTAAACGGCGAGCTGATAAAGGATCAGGCAGAGAGCTTTATCCGAACGAAGTTGGGGCTGGCGTTGTAGAATCCAAAACCGCTGTTGCGGAGGCGGAAACTACAGCATTTGTAAAACCATAAACCTGGTTATTATCTTCCGAATAAAGCGCGGGTGCAGAGCAACCCTTCCTGACCTGCAATCTGTGTAATCTTGAATGGTTTCGCCATCACTTGAGTCAAGCTAAAAAGGGTAAAATTCAACTAATATAAAATGCAGGTCGGGAAGGGCGGCTTTGCCCCCGCTCCTAAAACTTAATTATACCTTCCACTCACGGCATTACCGCTAAAGTATTCGACAATTTTTCGATAACCAAAAGCAGAGGGTTGCCGGATTCGGTAAATCTCCCCGCAAAAGCTGCGTCCTCCGATTGAGCGCTGAGGTCGGTAATCCCCTGAATTTTTAACAGAAACCTTTTCAGCGCCGGCTTAGTCCGAAAATCCACCTCCAAAGCAGCAAGCCCTGCCCGCAAATTTCTGATCGCCTGTATAACCTTGCGTTTATTCGCCTCATTTAAATCGGAAGCTTTTTTATCTATTTTATTTGTTTTTGCCTGAGCGTCGAGGTCCTGGATGCCTTGAGCGATAGGGCCGAGAGCACTGTTAAATCTCGTTACATTCGTTATCTGGTTTGAAACCTTTTCCTTAGCGGACTTTATGTCAGTTGTAAAAGCAACCGGAGTAGCTGCCTTAGGCACCGGGCGTTTTATCGGCGGTTTTCTCCTTTGGGCTGCTGCCGAATCGGTTAAAAACAAAATCGCCGCAAAAAATATCAGAAAAAATCGAATCGTTTTCATAATTGTCCTTGACTGTTCAAAAGCTTTCGAAAATCTTATCATAAAAGAGATGCAAAATAGAGTATTGGAAGTTCGCCGTCTTGGCCGCGTAGAATACGCCGCCGGACTTGAATTACAGGCAGAGTCCGAACGCGACGTGATCGAAAGACGTGCTCAAGACTATCTTTTGCTGCTCGAACATCCGCATACTTTTACAATCGGGCGGCGCTCGAAACCCGACGGCGTTCTGGCAACCGCTGAATTGTTAAGAAATCTCGGCGTCGAGGTCTTTGAAACAAATCGCGGCGGAAAAGTAACATATCACGGGCTTGGGCAAATCGTGGGTTATCCGATCATCAGCTTATCGCCCGACCGCGAGGACGTTCACAAATTTGTGCGTGAGCTCGAAGAAGTATTGATTCGCACAATGGCGGATTTTGACATCGAAGCTTTTCGCATCGAAGGTCTTACGGGCGTTCACACACGCGAAGGCAAGATTGCCGCGATTGGCGTTCATATAAAGCGCTGGGTTACGACGCACGGTTTTGCTCTAAATGTAAACACCGATCTGAGCTATTACAATTGGATAATCGCATGCGAAGGCGAGCCGGTTGCTTCGATGGACAAGCTGCTCGGCCGTAATGTCGAAATGGCAGAAGTCGAAGACCGGATAATAGAGAATTTTCAGGAAGTATTTGGATTTGGCACCGCTTTGAGTTCACGCTTCAGCGTGCCCCCGCCCGGCTTAGCGCACGCTGAAGCATGAACTCAGAACAGGAAAAATTATGAAATCTACAAAATTAACCATTGCATTTTTAACGGCAGCGGCTTTTTCGGCCTGTGACACGGCTCCAACTTCAAACACGGCGAATAATGCTAGCGCGAATCGGACGAATACGAGCACTTCGCCTGCTGCGCAAAACCTCACTGTCGTTGAACGCCCGCAGAAGATCAAGGATATGATTGCCGGCCGCGGGGCGCAGGATGAAGCGAAACCGATACTGAGAATAACGGAGCCGAAGGCTGATTCGACAATTTCGAGCTCGACTGTAAGAGTCCGGCTCGATATTTCGGGCGATCTGAAAGGTTATAAGCCGATGATGGATATGGAAACCAAAATGGGTAATCACATCCACGTGATTCTCGATAACCAGCCTTACGAAGCGTATTACAATCTCGACAAGGAATTTGAGCTGCGAAATGTGGCGGACGGCTCGCACACGCTGCGGGTTTTCCCATCACGTCCGTGGCACGAGAGTTATAAGGACGCCGGTGCGTTTCAAATGGTGAAATTCACGGTGAAAAACGGCGGGGCCGACACGGCAAAGCCTGCAACGACGAATTCCGTGCAGGCAATGTCGAATGCCAACACCGCACCCACGCCCGAAGGCAAGGATATGCTGAACTCCTCGGCCGGTGGCGTCGAGCCGCTTCAGCCGCTGCTAACTTACAGCCGTCCGAAAGGGGATTATAAC
>JACDAY010000225.1 GCA_013695195.1 Blastocatellia bacterium
AATAGCTGAATGCAGCCAATCAATATCAAGCCAAGAACCGGAAGCTGCAGCAGGCTCGGGTTAAAACGCAATTGTCCGGTTGACCATGCATCAGCGGTCCACAAGCAGGCGATACCCGCCGCAAAAAGTGAAAGAATGCCGATCGCCCAAATATCAACGGCGCCGAAGGCGATCGTTGAAAAAACGGGTATTATGCAAAGTAAAATGAAGATCGCTGTACTGAACCTCGATATTTCCGGTGCTGTCGCAGCTTCCGCGGAACGTCGGCGGTATTTTCGCTTTACTTCGATTTGCTCCATCCTTTATTTGAGTTTGAGACTAAAATCGTCGAACCAGAGATTTCCTGAAACCTGGCAAGCCGCCGCGCAGTTTTCCTGTATAAGCCGTATTATGACGCCGTCAGTATTTTCCGGAATTGCAAATTCCGCGCGAAGTGCCGTCCAATCCGTAGAACTGGCCAGTGCATTTGTCGCAGCAAGCACTTTCCCATCCACGGCATTCGCGATCTCCCACTTGAACATCGCCGCTGTTTTCAAATCAGCCCGGTAAAACCCTTCGAGTGAGTAACTCTTCCCGGGTTCGACGGCTACGGTCTGCGAAATTTGCCGGACATCTTTGCCGCCCGCGCCGAAGCTTATTAAAAGACTGTAATTACCGGAATGCTTTTGGCCTTCGGTCGGGCCGATACGCGGACCCGAGCCGTCGGCAATTCGCCAATCGAAAATGCCGGCGTTCTGTGTTTTTACAACGTCTTCGAAGCCGCCGTTGGAAATTTGACCGATCAGATCACCGTAATTTTCCGCATGGCCTGTCTGTGCGGTTACACGCCGGGCAAGGCGATATTTTTTTGCCTCGGCCAATTGCTTGTAAAGTGTTTCGCCGGGTTCCTTCAATGTCGTTTTCTTTTCATCGGCAGGAAGGCCGTTCCAGATTTCGAATGCTTCGTCAAAGCGTTTTTGCCCGGCCAAAAGTATTGCAATTGCGGAATTTAAACGTGTCGAGTCGCCTATCGCATTTCTGACCTGCATCATATCTCCGTCAAGAAGCTGCCATGCCGTTGTTGCTGCGGCATTTGTAAATGCCGGGTCGCCTGAGACCGCTTTCCGAATTTCGGTGAATCCCTCGCCGGTCTTTCCCTGCCGCAAAAGAGCGTTGCCGAGCGTCCACTGCACATTAGAGTAATTCGGAGCCAGCTCCAATGCTTTTCTCAATGCCGATTCTGCCCCGGTCTGATCGCCTGTTCGTTCGCGGGCTTTCCCCAGGCTGAGCCACAAAAAATAATTATTCGGCGAAAGAGCAGCAGACCTTTCAAATTCGGATAGAGCATTTTCCATGTCTTCGGGCGCAAAAGTTTTTTCGTAAAGCACGGCGGCAGCATAATGCGTTTGCGGGTCGTCAGGCCCAAGTTTGACGGCCAAAGCGGCAACTTCCGTCGAATCGGGGCCATTCGCCACGGTGTGAGCGAAACTCCATTTTGCGGCAAAAACAGTTGCGGCAATACTAAACACGCCTGTGGCGATCAGAACCATCCGTCCGGCTTTTGAATCGGTTTTGAAAAATTTGATAGACACTAACTTTAAATTACAAGGTTCTAAAATCGAGCTTTAATCAAAGGAAAATATTCAACAGGTTCGGGTTTTGTTCTCTCACCCCTCTTTGAAGCTCAATCACTCCCGCCGTAAAAAGCCTAATCTATTCAAAGTCCAGCGGCTCGATCTTTAGCTGTGCACGTTTTAGCCCGACATTCGACGCTCTGCAGGTTTCCCTGATGTTTTGTAAGGTTTGCGGCGAGATTTTGCCGGACGAGATCAGAATCTCGTCAACATTTTTATCACGGCAGATATCCTGGAGCGAGCCATTCGAATCGAACACGCGAAGGCCATTTATCACCTTGCCTTTTTTCAACGGGTCGTCATCGATAAAACCGACAGGCTGATAATTCCATTCGGAATTGTTACGAAGTTCGCGCAAAACCAATTCGCCGCCGTCGCCGGCTCCATAGATCAGGACCCGGCGGCCGTCTACTGGAGATGATACAGGCAGCAGCTCGCGAATCAATCGAAATGCAAGACGGCTGCCGACGACGGTAAAAAGTAAAATAATACCGTCGAGCACAAAGACGGCACGCGAAAAATTTTCAAACCTGTACAAAAGAAGAATAGCGACAACACTCAAAACCGAACCAAGAATGATACCCTTCGAAAACGTTATAAAATCGCCGACGCTTGTATACCGCCAAAGCCCGCGGTAAACGCCTGCTGCGAGAAAAGCAAATAGTTTGAGAACGATTAGAAGGGGCAGGGATTTAAGGAAAAGCTCCCAATTACCGCTGTTTTCGAACGAGCCGAATAGCAATACATACGCGGTGAAATACGACAGCGTGATCAGGAAAGTATCCAAAAATACCTCAAATATCCGCCGCTTGTACGAAATATTTACGATAAACGCAAACACGGCACTGTTTTGGCTCGCAAGCTCCTCGTCGCGCTCTCCATAAACTTTCACTTTTGACAGATAGACGCCAATGATCGCCAACACGATGGTAAAAAAGAGAATCAGGGCCATGCTCTGAGTCGGCTGAAGCCGGCTGACCAGCAGCGAAAGAACGCCGGCGCAAACTGCAAAAGCGTATATCATCAACACCGCCGAGCGCTCCGACAACCCCAGGGCAACGAGGCGATGCGAAGTATGGTCTTGGCCGCCCTGCGAAGCTTTGCGTCCCCACATTTTTCGCAGAATGGTCACAAAAGTAGTATCGAATATAGGGACAAACAGTATCAACACAGGAACCGCGAGAATAGAAAAAACACCTCGCGAGCGCCCACCGGTCTGGCCGAGCAGAACCGAGCTGGCCAGCAAAAATCCGACGAACATCGACCCGCAATCGCCCATAAAGATCGACGCCGGAT
>JACDAY010000245.1 GCA_013695195.1 Blastocatellia bacterium
TCGACGATAAAGCGCATTCCCATTTTCCATTCGTTTGTTATAGGCAATTTTACCTTTTGGTCGATATAGCGTTTCAGAAATCTGGCGCCGTATGCGGGACTAAAGCCTTTTTCTGTCAACAGATCGATAGCTCCGTCCGAAACCTCGACCAATTTTCCCTGTGTTTCCATTCTGCGTTTTAGCTTTGCGAGATAGATTTTCGCAATCTCACGCACTTCGTCCATCGTCAGCGGCGAGAAAATAATGATCTCGTCGATGCGATTGCGGAATTCCGGTGAGAAACGCGTTTCGGCGGCCTTCATCACTTCGCCTTTGATCTGAATTACATCGCCGAGCGTTTTCTGTCCAAATCCGAGCGGTTTTTCGTATCGCTTGAAATTCTCGGAGCCGAGATTCGAGGTCATGATCACGATAGCGTCAGAAAGATAAACCTTCTTGCCGCGTCCGTCGGTCATCCAGCCCTCATCAAAGGCCTGGAGGAAAAGGTTCATCAGATACGAAGAAGCTTTTTCGACTTCATCGAGCAGCAAAACTGTATATGGGTTGTCGCGAAGCTGCTCGGTCAAAATACCGCCGCGTTCGCTGCCGACGATGCCGCGCGGCATACCGATAAGCTTTTCGATGCCGACGGTCCCGTCGCCGTATTCGCTCATATCGATACGGACCATCTTACCTTCGTCGCCGAACATAAATTCGGCCACCGCTTTTGCAAGCTCCGTTTTGCCGACACCGGTCGGGCCGAGGAAAAGCAACACGCCGTCGGGCGCATAATGATTTTCCTTGAGCGGGCCTTTATTTAATCGAAGCCTTTCAGCGACCGAGCGAACCGCGTCCTTTTGCCCGACCACGCGATTAGCAAGATCGATTTCCATTTGTGAAAATCGGTCGGATGTATCGCGATAGATCATGTCCTTCGGAATACGCGATTCCTGCGAAATGACGTCGATAATATGCTCGGGAAGCACGGTCAAGCCGACAGGCTCGTTTATCTCGACCTTGACCGAAGCCGTGTCGAGCCAGCCGATAGCCTTGTCGGGAAGATGCAGATTGCGGATGTATTTCGGCGACATTTCGAGCGCAGTGTTTATGGCTTCGTCCGAAATAGTTACCGAATAATTCTTCTCCAGCCGCGGCCGAAGTCCGAAGAGAATCTCCTTTGTTTCATCTATTGTCGGCTCATCAACCTTTACAAGCCGGAAACGCCTAGAGAGCGCTTCGTCCTCGCCGATATATTCCTTATATTCGGTTACGGTCGTCGCGCCGATAATCCGAAGCTCGCCGCGTGCGAGGCTGGATTTAAACATATTCGCCGCATCGCTCGACGTTCCCATCGCGGCACCCGCTCCGATTATGGTGTGTGCTTCGTCGATGAAAAGAATAATATTAGTCTTTTCCTTGACTTCGTCGATAATCCCCTTTATACGTTCCTCGAACATGCCGCGAAGCATTGTCCCGGCGACGAGGCCGCCCATTTGAAGCTGAACAATGTGCGAATCGCGCAATCTTGACGGGACTTTTTCCGGTTCTAGCTCGATAAGTCTTGCCAAGCCTTCGACGACCGCAGTTTTTCCGACTCCCGGTTCGCCGATAAGCATCGGAGAATTTGACCGCTCACGGTGCGAAAGGATCTCGATCATTTGCAGGATCTCTTTTTCGCGGCCGATCGTTGGCGGAATCTTGTCCTCGCGGGCAAGCTTGTTCATCGAAACGCCGAAGTGACGAAGGAACGAAGGCAGTTCGTATTTTTGACGCGAACGCTCTTCTTCCTTTTCACGCTTCCGGATTCGCGTCCGGGCGGTTTGTGCTACTTCGTCCGACGGAACTCCGAGATTCTGGAGCACGTCATTCAAAATGCTTCTTTCGTCATTTGAAAGAACATAAAAAATATCGCTGCCGTCAATAACGCGGCGGCCTTGAGAACGGGCGCGATCCATTGCCCGCTTAAAGAGCTCCGTAGTTTCCGGGGCGATCTTATAACCTTTGCCGTCATGCTGTCTCCCGCTCGCCATACGCTTTTCGATCAGAAGCTTCACGGAACGTGGATCGACAGCCAGATCCCGCATAGTCGAGGTGAAAAGCTCGTCTTCCTCGTTGGCAATGGCATGTAGGATGTGCTCGATGGCGATGTAATTCTGGTCACGTTTTTTGGATTCTCCGAGGGCGGATTCCAATACACGCCGGCCGCTTTCGCTAAATTTGTCTTTGTATGCGTCTATGTCAGCCATATTCTTATTTGGTAACGCAAAGTTTGATGCCGTATTATTGGCGGCTTTTGCCTAAGGTTTATAGTAACACTTACAAAAGTTACAATGAAAAGAAATTTCGTCGTCGACAGGCAGTCAACCTGTCGGTGGCAGACTAAACAGTCCGCCGCAACCCTAAACCTCGCAACCGCAGCCGCATTCTAATTCGATCCCGACTGGTGATGTTAGATTCCGCGTTTCACCGTCATGGAAATGCAAAACCTCCATCGTGTACGGATTAAAAACGACCACGTCCTTCACG
>JACDAY010000248.1 GCA_013695195.1 Blastocatellia bacterium
CATCTTTTCGTTTGATAATTTTTATTGATGTTTTATTCACGTTTTCACGCCCCTTGTCTTTCTAATTGCCGATGACCAGGCAAACCAGTTATTTGTTAACCCGGTCTGAACCCGCCAATTTCACCAGCTTGTTGTAAACCCCAAGCAGCAGAAAAGGCGAAACCCACTGACCGACGAAGCGGCTTTTTTCCGCATTGCCCTTCAACTCAAAATAAAGCGAGATACCAATTGACCCGAGCGCGCCCCAAAGAAATATGTCTGATGGCAATTTAGCCGTTTTTTGCTCTATCGTTCGTGCGACGATTCCTTCTGAATGTTCTTGTGCTTCGTTTGTTGCTGTGCGTTGTGTTGCTGTTCCTGTCATTATTTTTTTTCTCCTTGAAAAATTATTAAGCAGTAAAGCTCAATGTTCCTGTCTGTTTTTAGGGATGTTTCCCCAGTTTCTTAGCGAATATCGCCAATTTTTGTTTCCGCAAAATTACGACTAATTGCTTTTAACGTCGTGTGCGGTTTGTGCGATTTGAATGTTATAGAAATTATTTGTAGGAGTCAAGTGGGTTTGATGAATTTTTTCTAAGAATCTAGTAAATTCAATAATTAGAATAAATATCAAAAGCAAAAAGTCTCATTTCTAAAAATTGCTCCTATGCGATTTGTGCGGTTTGTGTGTTATGATTTCACAAGTTGAGAAATCTTTCTCACTTCTAAGTATTAGGGAAAACTTTGGTAATATATATAAACAAAGATGGCAGACATAAAAGGCTTTACCACAATAGAAGTTGCACGGTTGTGCCGCGTCAGCGACTCGACAGTTAAACGATGGGAAGAAGCCGGACTATTAAAATCCGAACGGACGAGCGGCGGGCATCGGCGATTTCGCGCCGAAGAAGTAGCGCGTTTTCAACGGGATCAGGGACTAGGGCTGAAGCAAAGTCACGGCGACGAATCCGTAGCAAAGACGACGACCCGCGTCCGTGATAGAGGAGTTTATTCCGATTCAGAATTTCTTCAATCGTTGATTGACGGAGGCGAAGAAGCGGCAACGAACTTTTTTATTACCGCCCATTTGGAAGGCAAGCCGCTGACGGAAATAATTGACCGCTATATTTGTCCGGCGATGCAGGAAATCGGCGAATTGTGGCATAGAGAGGAAATCAGCGTTACGCAGGAGCATCTGGCAACTCGTACCGCCGTATCTGCCATATACAAACTCAGAAGCGCGCTTCCGGTTCCCGAAATGAAAAATGGATTGGCAGTATGTTGCGCAATGGAAGGCGATCTTCACGAACTGCCGACGCTTCTGGCGCAAATAGCCGTTGAAAACGAAGGCGTGGAAGTCATAAATTTTGGCGCTGCCACCCCGCTCTATTGTCTGGCTGATGAGGTCATCCGGTATTCTCCAAATTTTGTGTGCATTTCCGCGACGGTAGTAAATGATTTAGAACGACTGTCGCGGGATTATAAAGATTTCAGAGAAAAAATAGCTAAACTCGGAATACCGATTCTGCTCGGCGGAAGAGTTTTTGAAGACGAGCATATACGCAATCGTTTCAAGAGCGAGTTTTACCCGCGTAGTTTTACCGATGTCGCAGAATTCGCGCGTAACCGTGTCCATTGTGCTCTGCCTCCTTACCGTTTATTTTCGGTGCTTTAAAATTCCGAAGGCGCAAGCTGTTTGCTACTACCGAAACGCGTGAAAGGCTCATTACGACGCTCGCAATGATCGATGACAGCAGCCATCCGGTCAGCGGTTATAGAAGGCCGGCCGCGATGGGAATTCCGAGCACGTTGTAGATAAACGCCCAAAACAGATTCTGCTTGACCGAGCGAATAGTGGCCTTCGAAAGCGCGATTGCCGTACCATGCCACCCACGTCGCCCTTGATAAGAGTGATATCCGAAGTCTCTATTTCCACGTCGGTGCGGGTCCCGATGGGATGCCGACATCCGCTTGCGCCAATGCCGGAGAGTCGTTCGTCTTGTTCCGCACGGAACTTTGCGCCGGTTATTGAAAGTTCCACGTTCACATTGAGATCCTGGAAACCAGGAGTGAAACGCAAAAGATTTGATTTTTGGAGCTTTAGGTCTATAATCGGGTCGTATTTTACCAGAAAATTCAATGAAAGACGGCGAATCGCACCAGATTACACAACTGCTTGCGGATTGGAGCAGCGGGGACGAACGCGCGCTTGAGCAGCTAATGCCGATGGTCTACGACGAACTACGCAGGATGGCCCGAGGATACATGCGCCGCCAGCCGTCGAACCATACTTTCCAAACAACTGAACTGATCCACGAGGCTTACATTAAGCTAGCGAAAAACGGCACACATGACTTTCAGAACCGGGCACACTTTTTTGGCGTGGCTGCGAAGGCGATGCGGCATATTCTGGTCGATTATGCCCGGGCGAAGCAGAGCGATAAACGCGGGGGCGGACGTGAAAGGATATCGCTCGCCGACGATACCGCGATCTCAGTTAATAGAACCGATCAGCTCGTGGCACTGGACGAGGCCCTGAAGAATCTCGAGTCACTGGACGAACGAAAGTGCCGCGTTGTGGAGCTGCGATTTTTCGGCGGGCTCACGAATGAAGAGATGGCCGAAGTACTGAAGATATCGTCAGAAACGGTAAAGCGCGATTGGCGCTTTGCCCGGAACTGGCTGCTGCGCGAACTGGCGGTTGGTACTTGAGATAATATTTTTGTCTTTCGATGTTC
>JACDAY010000250.1 GCA_013695195.1 Blastocatellia bacterium
GGCGGCGGTAGCTTCGCTGGCCCGAACGGTTTTTTTGCGGCGATAACATCGGAAACTCCGTTTCCCAATAACGAAGCACATGGGCCTGTACGCCGACAAGATCACAAACTTCCCCGATCTTAAAGTAAATTTTCTCAGGTATTACTACAGCTCTTTGTGCAATCATGTTTTAAGTTATGTTAAAGTCCTGTATAAATTATAACGGCGTTATTGTATGAATTTAATCAACTTGTGTCAACATATATTTGAATGCGCTCGGAATTTGACTTCATAAATAACCTTAAAAGCAAATACTCGCTGGGCCTCATCGGCGACGATTGTGCAGTACTACCAAAGAACGGAAAAACCGATCTGGTTGTAACAGCTGACCTTTTAGTCGAAGACATAGATTTTCGGCTCGATTGGACAACGCCTGAATTTCTCGGCCACAAAGCCCTGGCCGTTTCCTTGTCTGACATAGCCGCAATGGGCGCGAGTCCTGTCTGGGCAATGTTGTCGATCGGCGTGCCTGAAAATGTCTGGAAAACCGATTTTATTGACCGATTTTACGAAGGCTGGTTCACGCTGGCTAAAGAATTCGACGTTGAGCTTGTGGGCGGCGATGTTTCCCGGACACCCGAGAAGATCGTAATCGATTCAATCGGCGGCGGCGAAGTCGCAAAAGGTAAAGCAATTTTGCGTTCCGGCGCAAAGCCCGGCGATTCTATTTTTGTAACAGGAAAATTGGGCGGAGCCGCAGGCGGTCTGATGCTTTTGGAAACCGGATTCCGCTATGCCGATTCAAGCGAATGTCGTCGACAGATGATAGCGAAACAGCTTCGTCCGGTACCTCAAATTACGTCGGGTAAATACCTGTTAAATAACGGGATAGCTACGGCAATGATCGATCTAAGCGACGGCCTGTCGTCGGACCTTCACCATCTTTGCCGGGCAAGCGGCGTGGGCGCTCGGATTAATGTGCAGGATATTCCGATTTTGCCAGCTCTTTCCGATATTAATGTCGCAAAGGATCAAATGCTGGCAATGGCAATTCATGGCGGCGAGGATTTCGAACTTTTATTCACGGCCAACGAGAAAAATCTGTCCGTTCCTAATTTGCCGGCTGTTCAGCGTATTGGTGAGATCACCGAAAATGTTGGCACAATTGAAATCGTCAATGGAAAAGAAATCTCCTCTTTACCTTCAAGAGGCTATCGTCATTTCTAAAAACTTAAATGCAAATAATTAGGGGACAAAATTTCTTTTGGCAGAATTTTGTCCCCCCGCAAACTAGTGAAAGAATGAGCGATCCAGGCGTCAAGCGGACGCAGATGAGCTTTTTTCGCTGGACATTGCTTTCTCAAGAATTTGTGGTAAAGTGGCCGCTACTTTTTGAGCGGTTTGCTGTTCCTGCTTCAAATTTTCTTTCAAGAGTCTGACGACTTCTTTTTGTTTCATCTTCTCTGCTCCGGTGATGAGTCCTTCGTAAGCAGGAATCTCGTAGTTTTCGACCTTAGCCATTGCACCGAGCATCGCGAAATCAGCAAGTTCCGGATTTTCGGCGGTTTCTTTTAGCATTTTTGTGCCTTCGGACACGAGGCCGGCAGCACCCTGACATTTTACACGCTCCGCTTTTTCGCCTAATGCCTTGAAAACCTGTTCCAGATTTTTTATTTGTTGTTCGGTTTCCCCGATATGTTTCTCCAACATTGTAACGATGGTTTTCGAAGATGCCTGTTTATGCATCTTCTGTTGCGCTTCGAGAAATTGATGCTCGGCGTCGTAAATATCCCCAAGTTCGTGAATGAATAATTGCTCTAGTGTTTTAATTGCCATTTTTTCTCCTTGTTAGCCGGTTTGCCGGACTTCTTATCAATTTTGTGAGCTTATATATTACCACCCCTGGCAAACCACTTATGTATGAAGCCTTACATAGGATTATTATTTCAACAGAAGAAGTACACAACGGATGACGGCAGATCGCTTTGATAGATAGCTCTTCAGACACGCATCCGCTGATAAAGTCGACGATACATCTAATGTTCGGTCTACAAAAACGTTACGCCGCAATAATGTATCTTGCGTAAAACAGCAGTTTTGAATTACATTAATCATAGAATATAAGGAGGACAGAAGAAATTTGCTTACAGGTAGAGTCTTACTTTTAAATTTTTCATACGAACCGATGGGCACTGTTGGCGTCGCCCGCTCGGTTTGCCTGTGGTTTCGCGGTGCGGTGTTTGTCGAGGAAAACGACGGCGACAATGTTCTCCATTCTCCTTCGACAACGTTTCCGGTACCGTCGGTGATCCGGCTGCGGCATTACGTCCATGTCCGCCGCAACCGCCGCGAAACGACCATGAAACGTGCGCGTGTTTATATCCGCGACCGTTACCGCTGCCAGTACTGCGGCGAGCACAAACATGCAAAAGATCTGACGCTTGATCACATTC
>JACDAY010000262.1 GCA_013695195.1 Blastocatellia bacterium
GGTGTTTTGATGCCGGAGTACAATCACTATTTGTCTTTTGTTATACGGAAAAAAATTCCCAAGTTTGACGTTCTGTTGTATGATAACAAAGACCTTTCAACTTCCAAGAACCAAATTCAATGAAAAAACTTCTCCTAACATTAGCATTTGCGTCTGTTTTGTCAGCATCAGGCTTCGCTCAAGTACCGGTTCCGTCACCTTCCACCGATGACGATGTTGTAAAGATCTCGACTGCCTTAATACAAATCGACGTAACCGTTACGGACAAGAACGGTAAGATCATCAGGGATTTGCGGCCTGAAGAGATCGAGATATATGAGAACGGCAAGAAACAGGAGATTAGTAATTTCTCGTTCGTTTCGAACGTTACAAATCCCCCGGGCTCTGTCAAAAAGGTTGCGCCGGATACTCTCATTCCACCGACTGCAGTTAAAGCCGAACAGGTCCGGCGGACGATAGCCCTTGTGGTTGACGATCTGACGCTTTCGTTCGAGAGCACATACTATGTTCGACGGGCGCTAAAGAAATTCGTCGACGAGCAGATGCAGGAAGGCGATCTCGTAGCAATAATTAGAACCGGCGCCGGGATCGGGGCGCTCCAGCAATTTACGACAGACCGCAGGCAGCTTTACGCAGCCATTGAAAAGGTGAGGTGGAACGCGTCCGGCTCGGGCAAGATCGGTGCTTTTGCGCCGCTTCAGTCCCGCCTGGAAACCGGGCCCGACGAGACAGAACTCGAGGAAGGCCAACGAACACAGGAAGGAATCGAAAGGGAATTTAATGATTTCCGCGAAAGTCTATTTGCAACCGGCACTCTAGGAGCAGTAAATTACGTAGTTCGCGGAATGGCTGAACTGCCCGGCCGGAAATCCGTGATGCTTCTCTCGGACGGCTTTATGCTGTTTACAAAAGATGCTAGTGGATCAGTCGAATCGGGCCGTGTCCTGGAATCGCTTCGGAGGCTGGTGGATCAGGCGAATCGGGCATCGGTCGTGGTTTACACAATGGATGCCAGGGGTTTGCAAACAACCGGTATTACCGCTGCCGACAATACGAGTGGAAGATCGGCGGAGCAGATTCAGCAAGCGTCGAGCGACCGCCGGGACGAGCTGTCAGACACACAGGACGGACTTAGATTTCTCGCCCGGCAAACCGGCGGGTTCGCGATCGTGAACAACAACGATCTTTCCGGGGGCATTCGACGGATTCTCGATGACCAAAGCTATTATCTGGTCGGTTATCAGCCTGATGACGCTACATTTGATCCGCGAACCCGTCGTTTTAATAGATTGGATGTACGCATCACACGGCCCGGAGCGAGGGTGCGTTACAGAAGCGGTTTTTTTGGCATCACTGATGAAAAACTTGTTGCGTCTAGGCCTGCCGGCAATGAGCGCTTGTTAACGGCACTAACTTCGCCGTTCGCTGTTAACGAGATTTCATTGCGGCTCAATGCTCTTTTCGGAAACGATTCGCGAACCGGCCCATTTGTGCGCTCGCTCTTACATGTAAAGGCGCAGGATCTATCATTCACTGTTGAGCCGGACGGCGGCAGGAAAGCGGTGTTCGACGTTCTGGCGGTGGGTTTTGGCGACAACGGCATGCTGGTCGAGCAGATTTCCAAAACCTATACCTTGACGTTGAAAAAGGACGCTTACGATAAGTTTGCGAACGAGGGTTTTGTTTATGATTTTACTTTTCCGATTAAAAAGCCCGGGGCTTATCAGCTTCGTGTTGCGATTCGTGATCGCAACACCGAAAAGATAGGTTCGGCGAATCAGTTTGTCGAAGTCCCAAATTTAAAGAAAAGCCGTCTTACGCTTTCAGGGGTCGCACTCGAAAATGTGGCATATGGCGATTGGCAGCGGCGCAGCGCCGGGCAACCCGACATCGGCGAAAAATCTGACCCGTTAAGCGATACCTCGCTGCGGCAGTTTAAACGCGGAACAGTTTTGAATTATGGTTTTATGATCTTCAATGCCAAATTCGACGCGTCCCGACGTCCCAACCTGACATCGCAAAACCGTATATTTCTTGATGGAAAGCTGATTTTCGAAGGCAAGCCAACGTCCTTATCCTCGGTGGGACCGGAAGATCCGAAAGCCTTTAACGTTGCAGCCTCGCTCGGCCTGGGCACGGAAATGGCCGCAGGAGATTATGTTCTTCAGATAACTATTACCGACAATCTGGCCAAGGAAAAACGCAAAACTGCAACTCAGTTTGTCCAGTTTGAGATTGTCAACTGAACGTCCGGGCGGCCATCGGAACGCAGGCTCCCAGCCTGCAAACGCCGCTTGCGGTGTAAATCTTTTTTCGTGCTTCGCACTTATGGCAGGCAAGGGTGCCTGCGTTCCGACGACCTGAATTGCATTTCCTTCCAACAATCCTTAACCTATTTCTTTTGCCGCTATGTTCCAGATCAAATCAATCGACCTCATAGAGATCAATCTGCCGCTCGTTCATTTCTTTGAAACCAGCTTTGCCCGCACCTACGAAAGACGAATTATTCTGGTTCGCGTGGAAGACGCCCATGGCGGCGAAGGCTGGGGCGAGGTTACATGCGGCGAATCGCCCGGATATTCGGACGAGTGGACGGATTCGGCTTGGGTTACAGTCGAAAAAATTCTCGCGCCGATGGTAATAGGAAAAGAATTTGCGTCGGCGTCGGATGTTTGGGATGCGATGAAATGGGCCCGCGGCCATCGAATGTCAAAAGCCGGGATCGAAACTGCCTGTTGGGATTTGGAAGCCAGGAAACTTGGCGTTCCGCTATGGCGGCATATCGGCGGGACAAATAATGAGATCGAATGCGGAGTTTCGATAGGCATTCAGGATTCAGTCGAAAAGCTTTTCCAAAAAATCCAGACCGAACTGGACGCCGGATACCGAAGAATAAAGATAAAGATCGCGCCGCATTGGGATTACGATGTGATCAAACAGGTGCGTGCAAAATTCGGGAATATTTTGCTGATGGGCGATGCGAATTCGGCATACACGCTGGGTGACATCGACCTTTTCAAGCGGATGGATGAATTCGAGCTGATGATGTTCGAACAGCCGCTCTCGCACGAGGATATGCTCGACCATTCGAAATTGCAGCGTGAAATAAAAACGCCGATCTGCCTCGACGAATCCGTAAAATCACCCGAAGACGCCCGCAAAGCTATCGAACTAAAAGCGTGCCGCATAATTAATGTAAAGCTCGGCCGCGTCGGCGGCCACGCACAGGCGAAGCTGGTCAAGGAAGTCTGCCAAACCGCGGGAATTCCGATATGGTGCGGCGGCATGCTCGAATCCGGCATCGGCCGAGCACACAATATTGCGATGTCAACGCTCGAGGGCTTTACGCTGCCCGGCGATGTGTCAGCCTCGAAAAGATATTGGCACGAGGATATAATCGAACCGGCAGTTGAAATCACGGAAAGCGGCACGATTATCGCATCCGAAAACCCGGGAATCGGGTTTGAGGTGCAGCGGGATCGTATAAGGAAACTAACGGTTCGAAAGTCTGAGGTCAGATAAATGGCAAAGAAAAACTCGCCCAGCATCGAGGAGATTATTTCAAAAAAGTGGCTCGTTCACTATAATCGAAAGCCTTTAGACAAGTATCTGTTACATGGATTCGTCTTGGCTTGTAACGATGACTTTACTCTTCTGAACGTTTTTGATAACGGGCTGTTTATTTTGGATGGCTACTGTGTGCTTCGTAATAAAGACGTTAAGAGTTATGCCGTTTATGATGATGAGAATTACTTCCTAAATGAAGTAATTCGTTTCAAAAAAATAAGACCGAAATTCTTGCCAAAAATATCGATTTCAAGTTGGATTGATCTAGTACGTAGCATTGCTGAGAGCTTTCCGTTTTTGGTGGTATTTACGGAAAATCTTCATAAAAACGAGTGCTACATTGGAAAAGTTACGGAGATTAAGGCGAAGAGTTTGCTGATGCTCGAAATTGATCCCGACGCATGTTGGGAAAACACTACCAAATATAAATTCGCAGATGTGACAATGGTCAAATTCGGCGGTCATTATGAAAACACGCTAGCCCTAGTCAACGCCAAACGCTATGACAACCAGAAAGGCTAACCAGGCTGTAAGTCGCGTTTGCCGGTAAGATTCCGGCCTTCCATTATGAGCAATAACGAACCAAATAAGATCATCTTCTCGATGGTCAAGGTCAGCAAATTTTACGATAAGAAACCTGTCTTAAAAGACATTTATCTTTCATTTTTTTACGGTGCGAAGATCGGGGTGCTTGGGCTGAACGGCTCGGGTAAATCCTCGCTGCTGCGTATAATTGCCGGGACGGACAAGGAATTTAACGGTGAGGTCGTCTTTTCGAAGGGTTATTCGGTCGGTTATCTCGAACAAGAGCCGAAGCTGGACGAATCGAAAACGGTCCAACAGATCGTTGAAGAAGCCGTGCAGTCAACTGTCAATCTGCTAAAGGAATTTGAAGAGATTAACGCCAAATTCGCCGAGCCGATGGACGATGATGAGATGAATAACC
>JACDAY010000273.1 GCA_013695195.1 Blastocatellia bacterium
GCGAAAAGGTCGGCACAAAGGAATTTGCCGAAGCCGTGACGAAGCGCATCGGTCAAAAACCTGAAACCTTAAAACCGGTAACCTATACTGCAAACGTCGTGGACTCAGATCCGAAACCGATCTACTCGACGCCCGCTTCGCAAAAGAAAGAGCTCGTCGGCGTCGATATTTTCCTCGACTGGTGGAAAGGCTCGTTCTACGGCGTCGCGAACGAATTAGGTGCATTGGTCGAAGCGGTAAACGGCGACGGCCTCAAACTCCAAACCATCGCCAACCGAGGCGTCAAGGTCTATCCCGAAGGCTTCTCCGACACCTTCACCGTCGATCACTGGCGCTGCCGCTTCGTCGCGGAAAACGGCGAAGGAACCATAGTTTCGAAATCGCAAATCATTTCACTCCTTCAGCGTTTCGAGGCTGCCAGATTGGACGTTATCAAAACGGAAAACCTGTATAATTTTGACGGCAGCCGCGGTTATTCGGCCTAATTCAAAGTTTGGTCAGACAGTCGCTGCAACGCTCCGCGAAAACCCGAAGTTGCCGAAATCTTGACAGATATGATAAGCTCGCCGAGCTTCCGCTCGACAAGCGTTGGAGACGGAAGATCACGAGCTTATCAGTTGCAAGCGGACGGAACTTTCGGTTTTTCGCTCGTGGCATCGTCTCTCTGCCAAACATTTCGTTGGAGCGGAACGCTCAAAGCCGTGTCCGTTCAACTCTGATGTTAGCTGCTTCTTTAATAATTAACTGGAGGAAATATGATTAAAAAATTAACAATTTTTGTAGTAAGCATTGTTATTATCGGTTTTACTGTCTTTGCTTTTAGCGGGCAAATAAACTTTCCCGTTACAAGTTCGGCACAAAGTAATTCGCCTGAAGTGCCGGATAATATTGCCTATCACCATTTATTTCGGCACGTCGCCGCTTTTAAGACCCGAGCCGACGAACTTGAGCGACAAGGCAGAAATGCCGCAGGTTTTCGCGGCTTTTTCAAACGCAAAGCAAACTTGAGCGACGGCGAAGCGCTAATACTGGAGCAGTTAGCAATGCAATGTGCGCTTGAAATCAAAGCGATTGATGAAAGAGCCAAACCGATTATTCTAGCCTATCGAGCGCAGTATCCAAATGGACAAGTTCCGCACAACCCGCCTTCGGTGAAGAATTGTTCAGGCGTTTTCAGGAATTTGTCAAAAACAAAATCGCGCGGAATGTTAACCCGATTTACCCGGAACCATAATTTACCGCTTTCGCCTTTGGGCTGCTTTCTGAAATAGGAGAATAGAATGAAATACTCGACTCTTTTTCGTTTTGTTATTATGTTTGCCTTTGTTTGCCTGATTAAGGCGGCGGCAGCGGCGCAAGAGGTTGGTTCTAACGATCAGATAGAAGTTTTGCTTAAACAGATGAAAGCGGCTGATTGGGAAACGCGAAGCTCGGCTTTTTATAAATTGTTAGATTTGAGTTTTGGAGGCAAATCTAACGGACAAACGTGGCAAATTCCTGAGGTATTAGCTAAATTTTCAAGAAATCATCCAAACAATGCGGATGAAATAAACACAACGCTTATTGGGCTTCTTGAAATGGAAAATAATCTTGTGCGTGAACAGGATAAAAAGTTTGAGCTAACAGGTGAAACATTAACCGAGGAATACACTAATTACTATGGAGATTTGATCGCTACAGTAGCCGGTTTGAAAGATTCACGCTCGGTTACAGCACTTGTCGGCGCGATGAATACCGGCAATATGGCGACAAAAGCTCTCGCCGAGTTAGCTCCCTTTTCGATTGATATAGTTGCAAAAAAAGTTGGCAGTGATGATTCGCTGACAAGAGATGCTGCGACGATCGTGCTTTCGCAAATGCTGGAAACGGCAAACATCAATCGTCTGGAAACGGCAATTCCCGGTTCACGAGAGAAGATTAAGAACTTACTTATAAAAAAGGCTAAAGATGCAGATTATAATGTAAGGCTTTCAGCAATTAACGGTCTTGCGAAATTGCAGGATGTCGATGCCGTCAAGGTTTTGGAAGAGGTTTCTCAAAACGATCCGTATCAGTCGGTCAAAGGCGGAACGGTATCGTATCCGCTAAGAGAGGCAGCTAAAGGGCATTTGGGTCGAATGAAGCGAAATTGAATTGTGGCGAGCGGCGGCGAATACAATAACGGCATCGGAAAGCCATCACGCTACGCTCGGGCTTTATGCAAATGTTCGTCCGTGCGTTTCTTATCATCCGTTCGTTCGCACAAAACATCCGGTGATGGATGTTGTTATCGTCCGCGAAAACGAGGAGGATACGTATGCAGGGATCGAATACCGCCAGACGGATCAGGTTGAGGAATGTTTAAAGCTGATCTCGCGTCCCGGCTCCGAAAAGATCGTTCGTTACGCATTTGAATACGCAAAGAAATTCAACCGCAAAAAGGTAACCTGTTTTATAAAGGACAATATTATGAAGCAGACTGACGGCCTCTTTCACCGCGTTTTCGACGAGAAGGGAATTAACTATGGGTATGACCAATGGTATTACTATTTTATGAGCGTCGCAAAAGTAACGATTTCTATCGAATCAGGCTTGCTCAAGAAGGTTGACTATCTCGTTAAAGAGCGTGTTTTCTCTAATCGCAGCCAAGCTATTCAGTCTGCCGTCGCCGAAAAGGTTTCGCGTTTGGACAGAAATCGTCTGGCGCGTGAATGCGCCAAGTTGAACAAGGCGGAAGAACAATCGTTGGCTGATTTGGGCTTGGCATCTGAGGTCGGAGAATGGCTCGAATACTAAGAGGCGACATTGTCCGGGCGAATCTTGACCCAACGCTTGGACACGAACAATCCGGTTCTCGTCCCGTTCTTATTTTAAGTCAAGACGTTTTTAATGACCGCTCGGGGACAGTTATTGCCGTTGTCTTAACCAGCCAGCAACCCAAAGCGAGTTTTCCATTGACGTTTGAACTTTCCGACCAAACTCTGCCAAAGAAATCATGGGTTAAAATCAGCCAGATTCGCGTGTTGTCAACTCAGCGGTTAGGGAAGAAAATCGGGAAAGCGTCGGAGGAAGAACTGGAAGTTGTTATTGAAGGTCTGAATGAAATCATCGGGGCGTAATCAAATTCGATCGTTCGATGCTTTTTTGTGAATAAAGTATAATGATCGAATATGCCGACGGTGTTGAGATATGAAGCATATCGCATCTACTTTTACAGTCACGAACCGAATGAACCGCCGCACGTTCATATTGACCGTGATAATCTGTCAGCTAAATTTTGGTTGAATCCTGTTTCTTTAGCGCGTAATCGCGGGTTTAGCTCACGAGAGTTGAGGCTGGTTGAAAGGACTGTGCGAGAAAATCGGCAAATTTATTGGAGGCTTGGAATGGGTATTTTTGCATTGGCGACGGATGAGCGAGTCGCGGAAGTAAACACAACCGAAGATGAATTAAGCGTCCGCTTGATGGACGGCAGAACGATCAGTGTGCCGCTGGTTTGGTATCCGCGTCTTTTGAACGCGACCGAAGAACAAAGAAAGAACTGGCGGATTAGCGGCGGTGGGTACGGTATTCATTGGGAGGATCTGGACGAAGATTTAAACACCGAAGGGTTGCTGCGCGGTGCGCCCGCGCCAAGTCCGTCAACCGCTTAAGTCTTTTGAGCCGATACACGTACCGAACAAGCGTGAAAACGAGCAGTGGCTTTCTTTTCAAATTGTCGTTAACTTTTTTGGCCCGCGTCAACCTGCGATTAAGCTTACTCTGTCGTTAACACTACACGAATGCTCACCGAATTAAAATTCAGTTTTGCCCTAGCTTTTTTTCTTGCTTCCTTGACATTCGCGGCGGTCGGACAGGTCTCCGTTCAGCAAAGTCCTGCTCCGGCTCCGGCAGGTAAGACGATCCTGCGCGATTCTGACGGCAATACAATTACTAACAACGAATTCGTCGATATCAGGATGGCGAATTTTCACTATCCCGACGCAACGCGGATGAAAACGCTCGATGACGGAACGGTTGAGTTCAGGCTGCAAAAGGTTCCGCAGGAGGGGATGAATCTCCCTGACTTTTCGGCCCGGAAAATTGACGGGACGCCATTGGCGGCCTCTGATCTTAGTGGTAAAGTTGTCGTTCTGAACTTTTGGTTTATCGGATGTCCGGTATGTTTTTCCGAAATGCCTAAGCTGAATGCTCTGGCCGCAAAATTTGTTGGAAACGAAAATGTGGTTTTCGTCGCAATGACTGCCGATCCCGCCGGTTCGGTTAAGAAATTCCTGGCCCGGGAAAAATTCGATTATCAAATGATAGGCGATGCCAAGCCTGTACTTAAAATGTTCGGATTCTCCGGCTATCCCAAAAATATTGTCATAAGCAAAGAAGGCAGGATCGTCTATTGGCGAAGCACGATCAAGGCGTGGGACAAGTTCGAATCAGTGATTCAGGCGGAATTAAATAAGAAATAAAATGAGCGAAAGACCGATAGTTGCGATCATAATGGGCAGCAAGTCGGACTGGGCGACGATGGTGAAAGCGAGCGAGATGCTCGATAAATTCGGCGTCCCTCACGAGAGCAAGGTCGTCTCTGCCCACCGCACGCCCGATCTGCTTTTCGAATTCGCTAAAACGGCCGAGTCACGCGGTATCGAGGTCATAATCGCAGGAGCAGGCGGCGCGGCTCATTTGCCCGGAATGTGCGCTTCGCAGACGATCCTGCCGGTTCTGGGCGTTCCAATAGAAAGCAAGGCTTTGAAAGGGATCGATTCTTTGCTTTCAATTGCCCAAATGCCTGCTGGAATTCCGGTCGGAACACTCGCAATCGGGCAACCCGGCGCAACAAATGCCGCACTTTTTACCGTTGCTATCCTCGCCAATTCACGGCCCGAGCTAAAAGAAAAACTGCACAAATTCCGGGAAAGCCAAACGAAAACCGTGCTAGAATCGACCTTAGATTAACCGGCATTTCGCATCGAAGATTGGGAACTCCTCAAATGACAATCCTTAGAACAAAATCCGTCTAAACGAAAGTTGATGACACTGGTCCCGCCAAACTCAACCATCGGCGTGTTCGGCAGCGGGCAGCTCGGGCGGATGTTTGCTATTGAGGCGCGCAAAATGGGTTATCGCGTCCACACTTTCTCACCGGCAAGCGACACGCCGACCGGGCAGGTCGCTGACTTTGAGACTGATGCCGATTATAACGATCTGGACGCGGTGAAGGAATTTGCCAGGTCCGTCGATGTTGTAACTTTTGAGTTCGAGAATGTTCCTTCACAGACAATAGAGAGGGCTTCGCAGCTCGTTGATGTTCATCCGCGGGGCGAAATTCTTCACATCACGCAAAACCGGTTGCGGGAAAAGACGTTTCTATCGAATAACGGATTCCCGATAGCTTCATTTCGACACGTCAAAACTTTGGAAGATTTGAAACGCGCGGCTGCGGAAATCGATTTGCCCTGTGTGCTGAAAACCGCCGGTTTCGGCTATGACGGCAAAGGGCAGGCGAAAATCCGCTCGATGGAAGATATTGAAAAAGTATTCGCGAATTTAGATAATCGGGAAGCAGTTGTCGAAGAATTTGTAGATTTTGAAAAGGAAATCTCAGTCGTGTGTTCCCGAGATCAAAAAGGAAATTTTGCGCACTACGGCGTCATCGAAAACGAACACGTAAACCGTATTCTGGATATTTCATTTGCACCCGCAGCCGTTTCTCCGAAGGTATTTCACGATGCCATTAGCATAGCCCGGAGCGTTGCCGATACACTGGATTATGTCGGAACACTTTGTGTCGAATTCTTCCTGACGAAAGACGAAAAGCTGTTGATAAACGAGCTGGCTCCGCGGCCGCATAATTCCGGCCATCTTACTTTCGACGCGTGCGTTACATCGCAATTCGAACAGCAGCTTCGGGCCGTCTGCGGCCTTCCGCTCGGCTCTACCGCATTTTACCTTCCGGCGGCAATGGCAAATCTTCTCGGCGATCTGTGGCAAAACGGTGAGCCGAATTGGCCGGCGGTTTTTGAAACTCCAAACGTCAAACTTCATCTATACGGCAAGGCCGAAGCAAAACGGGGAAGAA
>JACDAY010000276.1 GCA_013695195.1 Blastocatellia bacterium
GCCGCAATTTTAGCTTGATCAAATTGTGCGCTTTCGAGATTTTCCCTTAATTCGACCTCCCTCAACACGAGTTCTTCCTTTTTTTGCAGATATGTAGCATCGTCGAAAACACCGTCGACATAGGCATCAGCAAGCCGGGAATGGCGGTCTTTTAAATGGCTTTGTCTGAGCTCAATCTCGGCTCGAGCTGCTTGGGTTTCTTCTATGATATGAGCAGCTTCTGTCTGAGAGAGCTTTTTCAGGAACCGATATTCGTCGTCAGAAAAACTTATTTTCTTCAGCAGGCTCGTCATTTCACGCGATATTGTATCCTCGCGTAGACACCCGGGGGTACAGTTTCGCGTATGGCACCGATAATATACGAATTTCTTTTTTTGAGTTTCAGGCGTCATCAGATGTCCGCAGCCCATACACTCTATCATTCGTCTGTAGACAAAGAAATGACGTTTTACAGTATTAAAATTCTTGTTCGCAAAAACGTTTTGGACCTGATCGAAGAGAACCTTTGAGATCAGTG
The DNA here is from genome assembly GCA_013695195.1 of Blastocatellia bacterium. Classification (GTDB taxonomy): domain Bacteria; phylum Acidobacteriota; class Blastocatellia; order Pyrinomonadales; family Pyrinomonadaceae; genus OLB17. The sequence goes on from JACDAY010000276.1 coordinate 518, forward strand.
GCTGATGTACACCGATAAACGTTTGCCCAGTTTTCTTAATTGTGATCACTCCCATATAGAAAGGGCTATGAAGGATAGTCGACAAGCCGTTTCGCGAAATCCCTGTGCCGTTTCGACTCCTAAGGCCAAGTTTACGCATCTTTTCATTTAAGCCAGTCAATCCCCGATCCCCGGTAGCGTATAGTTCGAATGCTTTCCGTACGAGCGGCCCCATGACCGGGTCAATCACCTTCGGCTGACCCGAACCGCGATCGAGGTAACCGGTCATCGCCCTGAATGGAAAAAGACCCTGTTTTAGTCGGCCATAGATCCCCTTTTTTGTTTCTTCGCGAAGATTGCGAATATAGTCCGACGCCACAACGGCCTGGATATCCGCGCTCAGCCGACCGCCCCGTGAATTTATGTCGAGGCTCTCGGAAGCAAAGTGCACCTCTATCCCCGAATCGATCAGCGAACCGAGGTCCGCCCAGTCTTTTAGGTTGCGGGCACCGCGATCAATTTTGTGGATAATGACGCCCTGAGCTTTTCCCTTTCTTACCTGTTTGAGCATTTCCAAAAATACCGGTCTGCCCTGCTTGGCAGCCGTCTCACGTTCCTCAAAGCGTTTAATTATCTGAAAATTCCAGGTTTGAGAGAAGCTTTCAATCGAGGCCTGCTGTTCAACGAGCGAAGTTCCGTGTTGGCCCTGTCGTTGGGTGGACACACGGATATATGAAAAGTACTTCTTGTTTGACATCGATTGTGAAGATTAATGCTTAGGAAGGCAAAACGGCGAAATTGCGCTTATTTAGGCGCCTTTTCGCTTCTTAATCTTAGCGCGCCGGCGTAATTCGGTCAAAATTTTCGGATCTTGCTCCGAGATATTTTCATAGATGCGTTTCACCACGGCCAAATAGCGATGCAGCGTCGCTTCTGCATCGCTCTGTTCTTCCGACGAAAGATTTGGGTAAATGTCGGCGATGGTAATCTTTTTTCCATCTTTTTTGGACATAATAAAAAACATCTGTCTAATGGACAAAACAGTATCGTGAAAGTAGTTTTCTAAATTGGAGGCTTAGGAAATCTCCCTTGGTCTTGGTTCGGTCCCAACCCGTGCGAGTCCGATGGCTACCGCCGAAAGCAACGGCATATAGTATTCCCGCTGAGACCGGTTTTGGAAGAGGGTAAATCTGGTGAGCTCAGGAAAAGTATCCCGCAAAGTCGCGAATGTTCGATTGTATGTCGGCACTTGACCGGTTAAGAGTTTGCAACGTGCGTCTTTGAAGGAAATTTCTTCAACGGGCACTGAGTACATTTTCGCAATACTCTTGATAGTCATAACGACGTGCCTATGATTGTTCGAAGCTGCCTGGTGTCGCGTTAGGGATTTCAAAATAATCAGTCCGGGGGTGAATTTATCAAACAAGTTCTTCAGCTTCATCATCGCGTCCGCCTGGATCGAGTCGAGTGTCCGCGGCTGCCGGTAGCTGTTCACGGCGAAATACAATAATTCCCCATGCCGGAATACAGCTATACCAAACCGCTTGCTGAAAGGCGTGACAACCAGCAGATTTTCTAAAGCTTTCTTCATAGGGTTCCGTTATCCATTACGTGGCCCATTTTTTCCGCCCTTCGACGAATGAGGTGGGCGCAGTGGCGCGCGGCCTTATCCAGATCGGTCCGTTCAACTCTCTTGCGTTTCAGCTTTCGCTCGATGGTGCAGAATTCCAATTTGTCTGCTCGGTTTGTGCTACTGGGGGATTGGGGGGATTCGGAATCGCCGAATATCCCCTCCTGACGCCTCATTTCCTCACGGCAAGCCTCGAAATATCCATCGAGCAGAACCCGGATAGGGATCTTATAGAGAATCCCGAGTTTCAACGCGGTCTTCAGATCGGGCACTTTTACCCCCCGCTCGTACCGGGAGATCTGGTCAGTGGTTTTGTGACCGAGCAGTACGGAAATCTGCTTCTGCTCGACCGCTTGCCGCCTTCGGAAAAGCGCAAGTTGGTTTTTAAATTTTGGATTGCTTTTGCTTTTCATAGTGTGGGGGATTAATTGCGTCCGAATGTTGCGGACAATTTAATCGTAGCTCATGCGGGACAGTTGCGAAAGCCGGAAAATTTAGACTGTTGGATCTAATTTGTCGTGGGAATTTAAATTGGTAAGAGGGCGAACGTCTAAACAATCCAATAGTTCATGAGTCGTCATTATCTGCCTTTTACCGATAAATCTACGGAGAATCTTCAAGCCGGCTTGATGGAATTCGTCGCCGCGATCGCTGGCACAGGCATCAGAAACTACAATTGGGCGCAATCCCACCTCAAATGCGTCAGCGGCGGTTTTCAGCACACAGCTTTCAGTCGCTAAGCCGCACAGGACGATCGTTTTCCAGTTGTTCGTTTCTATAATTTCGATGAAACTTCTGGTCAAGGCCGTATAGGAGTTCTTGTCAATAATGATTTCTGCAAACTGGACCAGTTCGGCAACAATATCCGTTTCGGAGCCACTTTGAAAGGCGGTCCAACCCATCAATGTTTCGTATGCGCTTCCTGAGGAATTGAAGAATCTGCTAAAAACTACGGGAATTGAACGAACGCGACATTCACGAATCAAAGTATCGATGTTTAGTGTAATATGATTCGAATATTGATTAATAAAACCTTTCTGCATATCAATGACTGCTAGTACTGGATTTTGGATTTCTTCCACTCGCTCTCCTCCGACAAACCGATTCTGAAATGACAAAATAGGTCACAGTTGATCATAAAGTTTTATCGTATCCTCTACTAACTTGTGTAAGCGACTCGTTATTAAAACTGCTTCGATCATCGTCCGTTGCGATGTTGATTCTGTTGGAACAATGCTTTGCACTTTCGCGAATTGCCATTTCAATGCTTGAATCGAAGCCTCCAATTCTTTCTTTGCCTTTGCACCCTTGGATAGACAAATTTCATACAAACACTTGCTCAACCACCACGTTGCCTGAACGCCAATTTCAAATTCAACGATATCGGTCGTGAGCGTCGAATGACCATTAGCACGTAGAAGATAGGAAAGCCCCGCCCAGCTCGCAAATCCATACTCAACCCCTGGAACGCCAAATTCCGTCGTGTCCAAATTGGAAAATGTACCGTCAAGCAGCCCGCGCTCGAGATTTTCCGTAACGGCGTTTTCCGAGGTGGGATCCAGCTTCTCAAGCGAACGCAAACACGACAATAATTGAAGCGATTTGCGAATCCTATCCGGTCTCTCGCGTTTGGGCGCCTCTAAAGCCAGAATGGAAAAAATATAGCCCGGCGTACCCAACACGGAAATGAAAGGATCCTTTGGGCGCGAAAGCGGGTGAGCTTTCAACTTTTCGTTATAAATGTGTGTTACATGGTGTCCTTTCAATATCTGATCGTAAGTGCTTCGCCTCCATTCAGCAACTGCTGAGAAAGAAGCAAATTGATTTCTTCCCGTGAGATGCCAAAGGCCGACGCCGGAGGGGAAAAGGCAAAGTCGTCCATTATCTATTTTGAATTCCTTGTAGACAGCCCAACTGGACCCTTTTTCGGGGGCGCGGAAGGAATCAAAAGTATCTAAACCAAGAAATACAGGGCTTATCAATTGCGACTCGAGGGTGAATCCGCGTGACTGCTCAGAGATCTGTGCTGCATCAAGACCGGGAGAGTCCGTTCGAGTGACTTTCGCTATAAAGCGGTAAGCTCGCTTGCCGTAGTGCGTCACGATAAACTTTGGATTTTGAGAGTCGCAATTAAGGGCTTTCCGGATCTTCGCGATGTGATTTGTGATGTTCCCCCGACGTAGGACGTGCCCGTCCCCCCAAACTGAATTTATCAGGTCTCGGTCCAGCACAAGTGCTCCGGGATTTTGGACGAAATGGGCCAGCACGTCGAAATCCTTCCCGTTCAGATTAATGGTTCGATCGGATCGAGTTAAGAGGCGGTCTCTCGGGTTCAGGGTGAATTCGCCAAACTCGTAAAATTCATTGTTATAGGGGGACATTCTTATTATTTCGTTTAGGTGAATTGAGCGATGTGCGAGTTGCGAATTCGGAACAAATTCGCAACTTTTATAGGATTTATTGGGTCTTTACGCTTGCATTCTAGCGACATTGAAATAATTGTCAATAGGCATTACTCAGAAGCCAACGCTGGGTCGCCCGTTGACATCGGCAAACTTCGTGTATTTACTCTCGACGATATCGACGACGCCGTTCGGCCCGTATGATTCTACCTTGCGCACCTGCCCAAGGCCATTTAAATACTTTTTACTTTTGCCCGCAACCGCTCCACCCTGTTCATTTACTTCTTCGGTAACCGTCATCGCATCATCGTCATAGGAAAAAGTCGAATACGCGCCTGTGGACGAAGTGGATTTTATGGGGCGAAGCGAGTAGATATTATAATCCGTGGTCGAAACCCGCCCGTTTGCATCAGTCGTCTGTTTGACCAGGCCAGTCCAGAAATCAGTAACGGCGCTTGTCGTGATGCGGTGCGGGTGATCTTCGTCAGAGGTCCCGTCTTGCCGTTCAAGCTGCCGACCGCGTTGTTGCTGGCGTCAGCGAAAGTTCCCGGTCAATTCCCAATAGCTCATCATTCTTCTTTTGAATGAAAAGTAACAGATCTAGCAGACTTTCCGGGTAAATACCCTTCTTTTTTTCGAGAATTAGATTGCTGTGGTTCTCTGTCAGAAGTATCTTTCTCTGATTTCCACTCATACTAAGTACAAGAGTTGTTTCGATTGCCGCATCCAGAATTGGTACGGTTGGACCGTAAGAATCACCTGAAGTTTTTAAAGTTTTAGTCGTCAAAGACCTTATTTTTTCCAATTCTACATCTGTTAAGGAGAAGCCAGTTCTTTTAATATCAAATTTTCCTTTTGTTTGTCGGGCAGGATAGTGGTCATACTCCGCTTGCCCTGATTCATAAACTTTTATGTTCAGTATTTTCCCCGGCGGATAAACACTATATTTCGATTCCGTGTACATCTCCAAGATCAATCCGTCCTCTTGTCGACCTGCCGGTATAGGTGCGTCGGAGACGCTCTGAGCTTTTCCACATCCTACGGTTGGTCCGAAGAAGAGAATAACGGTCATCGAAACCAACAGCGGCGATATGATCAAAGGACGGTACGCTCTCACATTAAACATATATTCAACCTCACGGATTTATTCCAAAACATTTCTTTGCAATTTCATTATAGTAATGGTCGTTTGCCTCGCCGGGCGCATGATCTCTACCTTCGACTGCGTGTTTGAGCCCGTGTAAGAGGATATTTGTCCGGGTTCGCGGAGCATTCATGGTACCTGTCCAACCTCCTACTCCTTCCTCGAACCACACATCACCAAGTCGAATTTTTGAGTCTGGTCCCTTCCCGAGGTCTGCGCCCGAAACTTGTTCCGGAATATTAAGAGTGGGGTCATGAACAATCTGGTCCGATTATTTCAGGGCTTCAAGACTAGCAATTGGGTCGTGTGACGAATTTCTTCTGATTGGCTTATTGAATCGAGCGGATTGAACAACCTACATTCACTTGAAACTCGTTCTCGATATTCCTGCAAATATTCATCACCGCCTTGCCATCCGAGCTTTCAGTAGCGTGACCGTAGTAAATAAAATCGTACATGCCGCCCTGATTAATCTCCAAGAAAACAACTCCCTCATCAATGATCGGCGGTAAATCTGTCGGGTCAAATGAAAATGGCAACGGAACCCCAACTCGATTCAGCTTCAAAAAGCTGTACAGCTCTTCCCATCCAGATTTTGGTGGCAACAGATTTCTACGATGTCTTCTAGAAGTTTTATCTCCATGTTTGACGGTATTCAAAGTTGCTTTCCATTTATTGTCAGACAACTTAATAACAACAACTTTTTCCTCATGCAATCCAATATCGCCCCAAAGCCGAAGTTCCATATCAGAATCAACAAGTTTCTTATGCTGTAGAGGGGGCAGTCCGGCTTTGCGGGCGAGATCACTAATATTTTTACGGAGAACTTTTGAACCCTTTATAAGTCGATCCTGATTCGGCCGCACATTCTGATTTGGTGAATTCGCCGCTACGGAGCGATTTACGGGCTCTTGATAAGTCCTCGTGTTCTCTTCGTATTTGGAATTCGAAATGCAATTAGTCCCAATCAGACATATTATTAATAGAATTGGAGTTCCCAGGCACCTAAAGACACTCGTTTCAAAACACATCCACATAGTATAATTTACACCCCGAAACGAAAACCGCCGCGCTTTCCGCTAACCGTCTCGGCCGACATTTAACCTTTAGCTCATCTATTGAACGTACAGACAGGGCGATTAGCATCGAAAACTACAACTTTTGTCGCGGTAACAATTGCCCCCTTTAAACGCGTATAAGCAACCGTGTCATAATCTCCGCTTGGCCCACCAACCGCATTCGGATCAGAAGACCCACTCGGCTTTAAGGTTCCCCTTGGATGGGTGTGAACCCAAATCGCAGCTGTGTCCTTTGGAAGTTTATTGGCCTGTTGGCGGATCCAAATTGTAAAATCTCTTCCCATTGCACGGTTTGTTACTCCCGTTGTTCCTTCATATATTTCTGTGATCAGCGGCTCCCCAACCCCCGCTACAACTTGACCATTGCCAAACAACACCGACAATACCTCCAGCCTCCTTTCCTGTTTCTTTGGTCTTGTTCCATAGTTTATCGAAAAAATCACTAAGGCGGCCCGCTTCCGCCTGAATCCAATGACATATTTTACGACTAGCCTGTGCAACCTTCTTTTTCCTATTACGTGTTTGATACTCGGTGACCGCCCCGGCAGCACCGGCTGCAATAATCGCTCCGAGTCCGATCTGCCAAGCCGCAATTCCCTCAGTTGCGGCAAGCAGTCCGCCACTTGCGAAAGACATCGCGCCGCCGATTTTACTTAGAAAATCCAGTAGACCAAGCATTAGCTTGGCAATAAATCCCGTGCTTCCCGGCGCCCATACCGCGCTTATCACGATAAACGCAACCGTAACCGCAATTGCAATCCATTTAATTGCCTTCATTAGCCACTTGAATAGCTTCTTGAAAAATCCCCAAAACAGCCCGCTCGGGTCGGTATAATTCACAGGGTCATTGCCGCAATACGTGTACATATTCAACGTCTGCGGACTCGCGAGGCTAGCAGCCTGTATCCCTATCGGATCGACCTGTGTGAATCTACCCTGCTTCGAGTCGTAGGTTCGGTTTATGGCGTAGTCGAGGCCGGTCTGCGCACTTCGGTCATAGGAAGTGAAGCGTTTGTTGTTGTTTTGTGTAGTTGATTCTGCGTTTAACGCGGTTCCATAAGGCAGAGTATTTTGTTCGTAGCTCGTCCCGCCCGCCTGATTTGTGATCGTTCTAGTACCTAATCTATCAGGATGATTGTATTCGGTGTATTCTCCACCCTGTCCGTTCGGGGTTATAGTGGAAAGCTGGCTGCTGCCGAGATAGGTGTAGCTTTTTGTCCACGTCGGCACACCGACGGTGAATTCGGTAAACTCGGCGATGGCCGTGCCGCCCGCGTTTAGATGTGACTTGTAGCGGTCAAGTGCAAAATCGTGCGACTGGACTCTCGCGTTGGTTGAATCGTATTGATACCTTTCAAGCTGTGTTTGGTTAGCATCGTCCTTCCTGACGATATTCAGCCGGTTCGCGGCGTCGTATTCGTATTTCACCCAGGTCACGCCGTCTTCGGCCAGCGAGCGGATCATGTTTCCGTTTACGTCGTACTGGTAGCCGCTCGTGGTGATGCGGTTGGTCGCGGTGTCGTAGGCGAGATTAGGAATGCCATCAAGTGGGATTGCGGAGC
>JACDAY010000283.1 GCA_013695195.1 Blastocatellia bacterium
AGAGTTTGAAATGCCTTTTCGGGAAGAGAGCCGTTTTCCGACCCATCAGTCCGCTCAAATATGTGTTCGCCGACATCCAGTCGATAAGGGCCAAATTCATATATCTCTTTACTTTCCTTAGACATAGCATCTCGAATAAAGACGGGAAGCAAAACGGAAGGTAAAATTCAGCAATTCAGAAGGACTCAAATTGTCAGTTCCTTAAAGATTGTGCCCTAACCATTCCCGGAAAGAGCGGCTAATCCCTGGTTAACAATTGCTACATTCTAGCACGTGTGGCAGACGCCAAACAATACTTTCTCGCTCGTTTTCTTATTGCAGGCGAGTATGAAATTCCCCTTTTTGGGGAAAAGCAACAATCGACAAAAGAGGAGAGAAAAAAATGAAAATCATATCACTGAGAAAAGGATTGGTCGCCGCACTAGGTTGTGGCGCACTGATATTGGGATTCTCTGTCTATGCGGCAGTGAACTTTACGATTGCCGATGGCGTTTATGCTAACTTTGAAGAGTTTGGCGGGCCCGCTTCAACAAGAATGCGGACATTGACGATCGCCCCCGGTGAAATTCTGGGTTGGCATAATCACCCCGGCGTCGGCGCCTACACGATCGTCAAGCAGGGAACGCTGACTGTCGAGGACGGCTGCGGCTTCGAGACTGTCTATACGCAGAATCAGGCATTTCTGGAACCGTCCGGACGAGTGCATCGGGGCAAGAACCTGGGCTCTGTCCCGGTTATCACCGCGCAGATGTTCATTGTCCCGCTCGGAACTCCATATACCATAGACACAGGACAGGCTTGCGGTCGCCCGCTGAAGGTGGACGAATGTAAGGGTGGCGGTTGGAGCAACTTTAATTACCCGCGCGCCTTCGGCAGCCAAGGCGATTGCATTAGCAGCGTGATTAACGGTAAGTAAAGACAGTCGTGGCAATTCGCCGCTCTGATAAAATAACAATCGAAGATTCCCGACTACACGGAACCGGCTATGTTCAGAACCAGCCGGTTCCGACACTTTCAGATCAGTCCCGCAGCCGGAATGCGCGGAACCTTACAGGTTTACACGTCCAGGTTTTTCACGTCCAAAGCGTTGTCTTCAATAAACTTCCGTCGTGGTTCGACATTGTCGCCCATAAGTACCGTGAAGATGCCGTCGGTTTCGATTGCGTCTTCGACTCGGACCTGGAGCATCGTTCGTTTTTCCGGGTCCATCGTTGTTTCCCATAGCTGTTCGGGGTTCATTTCACCCAGGCCTTTGTAACGCTGGATGGTAAGGTCTTTTTTGGCCATGCCGGTAACTTTTTCAAGGAGTTCCTCGCGTGAAGTGATGGTAGCGCTCGTGCCGTTTTCGCCCACAATAAACGGCGCCGAAAAATCTTCCTCGAGGGAGCGCATTAGCTCGAGGGCCTTTTGAAATTCGACATAGCTCGCCATATTCCAATCGAAAAGGATGCGTTGAAGATTCGGCATCGTGATCTCTATCTCCGAGAGCCCATGTTCTTCATCAGACATGAGCTCGGTTTTGAAACCGGCGGCGGCGATCTTGCCTTCGACCTCCGCCATCAATTCTTCCTTCTCGAAAACTTCACGCAGCTTTATATTGTTCTTTATCAGCACGCCGTCTTTACCGGCGAAAGCTTCTAATACCGATCTCAACAATTTCGCATCATTTCCCATACGGCGGGCGAAACGCTCGAAATAGCTTTTGAATTCGATGGTTTGCTCTAAGCTCTTTGCAAGCTCACGGCCGGTAATTGTCTTATCGTTCGTCGTTATCTCAACGTCGTTCGTCCCCATACGCATAAGGTAGCGAAACATCGCCTTTTCGTCCTTGATGTACTCTTCCTTTTTGCCCCGTTTCACCTTGTAGAGCGGCGGCTGGGCGATATATATATAGCCCTTTTCCAAAAGCTCCGGCATTTGACGATAGAAAAATGTCAGCAAAAGTGTGCGGATGTGGCTTCCGTCGACGTCGGCGTCCGTCATCAGGCAGATTTTGTGATAACGGAGCTTGTTTACGTCGAAATCTTCCTTGCCGATGCCGGTGCCGAGGGCCGTGATGAGTGCTTTAATTTCTCCGTGGCCGAGCATCTTGTCAAAACGCGCCTTTTCGACATTCAAAATCTTGCCTTTTAAAGGCAAAACCGCCTGATTCTTACGGTCGCGGCCCTGCTTTGCCGAGCCGCCGGCGGAATCTCCCTCGACGATATAGATTTCCGAAAGCGCCGGATCTTTTTCCTGGCAATCGGCAAGCTTTCCGGGCAATGTCGATGTTCCCAGCGCGCTTTTACGCACAATTTCGCGGGCCTTTCGAGCCGCTTCACGGGCTCGCGCCGCATCAACCGATTTACCGACAATTTTCTTCGCTACGTTCGGGTTCTGCTCAAAAAACTCGCCGAGCTTTTCGTTCAGGAACGACTCTACCTGGCCTTTTACCGGCGAGTTAAGCTTGCCTTTCGTCTGCCCTTCAAACTGGGGCTGAGGTATTTTGACGCTGATGATTGCGACAAGCCCTTCGCGCACGTCATCGCCGGAAAGCGTGACCTTTGCGTTCTTTGTCAAACCCGAGCTTTCTGCATAATTATTGATCGTGCGCGTTATAGCTCCGCGAAAGCCGGAAAGATGCGTCCCGCCATCGACAGTGTTGATGTTGTTGGCAAACGAAAAGATCTTCTCGTCGTAGCTGTCGTTATACTGCATCGATATTTCTATCGAAAGGTCGTCGTCAACAACTTCAAAATAAAGCGGATCCTCATGTAAAGGATTTTTGTTCTTGTTTAAATGCTTGACAAACTCGGCTATTCCACCCTTGTAATAGAACTCGTGTGATTTTTCCTCTTCTTCGCGTTCGTCCTTGATAAAGATACGGATGCCCTTGTTCAAAAACGCCTTTTCCCGAAGCCGCTCCGACAGTTTTTCAAAACTGTAAATGGTAGTTTCAAAAATACTCGAATCGGGCCGAAAGGTGATCTTCGTGCCGCGCTTAGTCGTCGTTCCGGTTCGCTTGAGCGGTGCAACCGGAATTCCTGCCGCGTATTCCTGTTCATGCGTCTTGCCGTCCCGCCAAATTTCGAGTTTTAAATATTCGCTCAAGAAATTCACGCAGCTTACGCCCACGCCGTGCAGGCCGCCGGAAACTTTATACGAATTGGAATCGAACTTTCCGCCCGCGTGCAGGATCGTCATCACAACTTCCGCAGCCGAACGCCCTTCCTGCTTGTGCATATCGGTCGGAATTCCGCGCCCGTTATCGATGACAGTAATCGAGTTGTCAATGTGGATCGCCACGTCGATCGTGTCGCAATAACCGGCCAGGGCTTCGTCTACCGAATTGTCCACAACCTCATAAACAAGATGGTGAAGGCCGATCTCACTGGTCGAGCCGATATACATCGCGGGCCGCTTGCGCACCGCATCTCGCCCTTCTAAAACCGTGATGGAGTCGGCTCCGTATTCCGTCTTTGCTTTAGCCAATTTTTATAACCTCTAATTCTATTTAAAGTCTTTTGTTTATTTTCCAGCCTCCGAACCGGGAAAAGTCGGTGCTCCCAACTTTTGATCAATGGGCTGAAGTATCGTATTAGTTTCTATACATTTTCCACAATCAATGATTTTTATCCGGGAGGCTTCGACTTTTCGAACGCCTACTAAATACTTTTCAATTTTATTCATCTTTCCTTTTTGATTCTTTACTGAAAATTTATGGTTATTCGAACAAACCCCGATATAACCGATCATCTCAGAGTTTCGTTTCAGATATATTGCGAAATTATCTAAATGCAATCGCTCTTCCGTCCACGAAATTGCGCCGTACGAGTCGAACCATTGATCGGCGACTACCTCGCTTAGTGGTGCGGAGAGGAAGAAAAGAAAACAGACAAAGCTAAAATTTATTATATGTTTCATCAATTAGCTCCCGAATAATACACGTGATGAAAGCCTTAGTATTCCTGCAGATTGCTCACGCGTAACCTTCGGAAAATCGTCTAGAAATACATCCAAACTATCTCCACCCTCAAGTAATCAAAAAGATTTTGCACGGGAACTCGCTTGCCGCGAAAAACCGGGGTTCCGCCCAGCTTTTCGGCATCGCTTTCAATTAATTCATTGTTAGGGATATTCTCCATAAACCAATAGAGAATCATAACA
>JACDAY010000290.1 GCA_013695195.1 Blastocatellia bacterium
TCCGGGAGAATGCCAGGGGACACGGACTGGGAAACACGCTCATAGAGAAATTGATCGATGAAGCCCGGCTGATCGGCTATGCAAAGATGCGGCTCGACACCTACCCGCCGAAAATGGCGAAAGCCGTAAAATTCTACGAGTCTCACGGCTTTCGCCAGATTCCGCCGTATTACGACAACCCGCATGACGGCGTTCTTTTCATGGAAATGCAGCTATGACCGCAAAAAAGCGCAAAAGCTTTTTTCATTTCTTTTGCGCTTTTGGTGCCTTTTTACGGCTATTCTATTTCACTGGCTTACGCGGAATTTTCTCGTCCATCATCGCGGTCTGATACACGAATGCAGCCATTATCGTGGCGGCTTGCTTCATATCATCAGCTTGAATGCGGTCATAATTATCCTGATTCGAGTGATGCGTACGCGTGTCGTACTCAATCTCATCCTGAATAAACTGAAATTCGGGAATCGTCGCCGAAAAGCATTATTGTTTGGTTTGCCCCGATGAGTTACCGTCGGACGAACTCGAAACTTATAAAATAAGGTTAAATTAACCAGACACTTAAACAGTTGACCAGGTAAGTGTATAAGCAGGGGGAACGTTCTTAACTATAAGCGGGCTTCTTTTGGCTTTGCCGAACCTGTCGTGCATAAATGCGCGCAGCTTTATTGCAGAAGGGAAATAATAACCGTGAGCATATTGGAAAGTGCGAAAAGTGCAGCCTTGCTGCATAAATTTGTCAATCTCGAGCAAAATCTGCTCGCCGACCTCATTGGGCAGGGAAACGAACGGAAGACAGCAGATAATATAGCCGATCTTTCCGACTCCGGAGCGCTGGTAGATTGAAGAAGTGTCGCACGCATTGCCGCGCACAATGCACATATCCGGAAAATTTCTTCTCAGCGACCGCACAAGGTCCCTGTCGAGCTCAATGCCTAGATACGATATATCATCAGTTACGATTTCCTGCAAAAATTTTGTAATCGCTCCGGTTCCTACACCTAATTCGAGTACGGCATTATCCTTACTAGGCTTAATACGCTCAATCATTTTTTGCGCTAACTCAGGCGAGCTCGGCGTTATAGAGCCGACTTTGCCCGGATTCTTTAAGAATGCCTGCAGGAACTCAATATTTTCGTTCATTCAGCGCGCTCTGCGACCGAAGCGGTGTTCTCCCCCGCATTGTCCGATGTTAAATCCGTATTACCGACAGCCATTTTATAATCACAATCCTCATTTTTGCAATAGCGAAAGGTTCCTTCCTTTTTTGTTGTCTTTTCAAGCAGATATGGCGCGGCACATTTCGGGCAAGCATCCTTTACCGGTTTGTCCCAAAATACTCCATCACATTTGGGATAATTCGAACGATCAAGCGCTTCCATCATCTACCATTCTTCTTCGCAGTTTTCTTAGCAGGTGCCTTTTTTACTGAAGGCCTCATCTTCTTTACAAACGCTTCCGGCAGTTCGGCTTCAATAAGTTTTTTTACCTGTTCCAGCGTTAGAGCAGCCGCCTCGTCCGCTGTGGAGCGCGTGCCATCGGCTTTTTTCGGAATTGAAATAATCTTTTTGCCGAATTTGATGACAGGACCCCATCGGGCATTCTCCAACGTGATCTTTTCATCCTCCCAGCGTTGTATGTAACGGTTTGCTTCTTTGCTGACCTTTGTTTCGATAAGTTCGTTCATCTCGGCTTGGGTCAGGTTCTGAAGATCATACCGGCGCGGCACGTTAATAAATAAACCGTCCCATTTTATAAAAGGCCCGAAACGTCCCGTTCCTTTTGTGATCGGTTTATTGTCAAACTCACCAACAGGGGCGTCCGCCTCCTGTTTAGCTTTTATATAACCGATCGCCTTTTCCGTGTCCACCGTCCCAAGATCGGTGCCGCGGGGTATAGAGACAAATTCATCACCCCATTTTATATAAGGCCCGAAGCGGCCAACGCTTACAGACAATTCTTTGCCGTCATAAGTGCCCATCGCGTCCTGCAATTTGAACAGGGTCAATGCTTCTTCAAAGGTTATTGTTTCAATGCTCTGTCCTGTCGGGACTTTTGCAAATCTCGGTTTCTCCTCTTCTGTGGAGCTCCCGATCTGGATAATCGGGCCATAGCGCGCCATGCGGGCAACCACAGGTTTGCCGCTTTCAGGGTCCGTGCCAAGTATCCGTTCGCCCTTCACACGCTCTGCGTTTTCGATGGTGTTATCGACGTCTTTTTTGAACGGGCCGTAAAACTCCTCGAGCATGTCGTTCCACTTTAATTTGCCGTCGGCAACATCGTCGAACTCTTTCTCGATCTTGGCCGTGAAGCCGTAATCCATGATGGCATCAAAATACTGCTTCAGAAAATCCGTCACCACCAGCCCGAGGTCGGTCGGGAACATTTTGGACTTTTCTGCACCTGTATTCTCGGATGCTTCTCTCTTACTGATAAGATCATCCTTTAATACCAATATGCGAAAAGCCCTCGGCGTCCCTTCTTTATCTCTTTTTTCGACGTATTCCCGTTTCTGGATCGTAGAAATGGTCGGCGCATAGGTGGACGGGCGGCCGATGCCGAGCTCTTCTAATTTTTTTACCAGTGAGGCTTCGGTGTATCTCGGCTGAGCACGGCTGAAACGTTCCGTTGCTCTGAGCTCAGACAGCGGCAGAGACTGTGCCACCGTCATCGGCGGCAGTAGGCCTTCGGATGATTCTTCCGGTTCATCCTCATCTTTATCTTCTTGATACACCTTCAGAAATCCATCGAATTTCAACACCTCGCCCGAAGCTGTCAGTTCTTCTTTGTTTGTGGAAATCTCTATCTTGACGGTAGTTTTTTCCAACTCGGCATCGGCCATTTGCGAGGCCATGGTCCGCTTCCAGATCAGTTCGTATAATCTTTGCCACTCCTCTTCCGGAATCGTGGTCTTACTTGTGTAGGTCGGGCGAATAGCTTCGTGAGCTTCCTGCGCGGATTCGTTCTTATTTTTGAATTTGCGGTACTGCTGATATTTATCCCCGTAAAGGCTGCCCACCGTCTGCGTGATATCTGCCAGGGCTGTAGGGCTCAGGCTTACGCTGTCGGTACGCATATAGGTAATATGACCGTTTTCATATAGCTTCTGTGCGATCTGCATCGTTCTTGCCACGCCGTAGCCCAGTTTTCTTGATGCTTCCTGTTGCAGCGTCGAGGTTGTAAATGGCGGGGCCGGAGTACGTTTGCCGGGCTTTACCCGAACATCGTTGACCTTATAATCAGCACCGATACAACCCTTCAAAAACGTTTCCGCGTCTTCCGCACGGTTCTGTTTCCTACCTTCGGCTTTGAATGTTACCTGCTTTCCCGTTATGTCGTCTGCAAAAAATAAACCTTCAATTTTAAAGTGACTTTCTTGCTGAAAGGCATTGATCTCGCGTTCGCGGTCGGCGATAAGGCGTACAGCGACACTCTGCACACGGCCGGCGCTCAGATTTTTATTGCTCGTACTGATCTTGCGCCAGAGCACAGGGCTTAACTCAAAACCCACTATCCGATCCAGCACCCGACGCGCCTGCTGCGCCATTACCAGGTTCATATTCACCGTGCGCGGATTATTTACAGCAGCTTCTATCGCAGGTTTAGTGATCTCATGAAACACGATCCGTTTGGTCGTCATAGGGTCGAGGCCCAGCACTTGACACAGATGCCAGCTTATAGCTTCACCCTCACGGTCTTCGTCCGTTGCCAACCATACTTCGTCCGACTTTTTTGCGAGCGACTTTAGTTCATTAACGACTTTTTTCTTATCTTCAGGGACAATATAACTGGGTAAAAAATCATTTTCGATGTCAATGCCCATGCCGGCTTTTTCCAGGTCACGGATATGGCCATAGCAGCTATTCACCTGAAAATCTTTTCCGAGAATCTTCTCGATGGTCTTCGCTTTTGCCGGGCTTTCAACTATTAACAGATTCTTCGACATAATTCGGTATTCAATCTAGTAAGGTTCTGGTGAATGTTCGAAATATGTGCAAGCATTTCACGCTGGGTCGCACATCTTCTGCCCGAAGGCCCGTAACCGTTTCGGGTATTTTGCCTTACTAAATACTCTGCCAGAAACTCATTTACCGTCTTGACCTCATTTCTTGAGGCCGACACTACTTCCTTTTGTTGTGTCTCAATATTTATTGATCGTTTTCGCCTTCGCCGGCGATTCTACATTTACTAAGCTTTTGCTCATTTTGAAAAAAATATGCCAGACGCAACATTACGTGCTGACATTCTGACTTCTAACACCTATAGTTTATCGCTGTCAATGCGAGATTAAATCATACGTGATTTCTTCAGGTTATCTTGACCGCAAAATTCTCAGCTCATTGATGGCTTACTTTCAGCAATCTTCAGAAACATGTATCCAAAAGATCGTAGGGGCATTACAAAAGCAAAATTCGAAACAACCATCAGAATTACGAGAAATAAAAACCCCGTCATCTCGTGCGAAATATCTTTTGGCAGTATATTTCCCGATACAAGACCCCAAACCAAGATTATCATTGTAAATCCGCCAATTACGGATAGTGATCCAACAATCGAAACAATGGCTTCTGAAATCGCTCTGGATTATTTAGTTTCAAAAAGATATCGGTTGCAACGAAAATGCCGGCGACAGCAGAGCAAATCAAAATCGGGGCATAAAACGATGCTTCCTGCTTCGGCGCACTTATATCTATCAATAAAATTAGCGCAAACCATATGTACGTAGCCGCAAATGAGCCCAAAAAAGTCATCAGACGAAGAATCAATATTGCCTTCAATTAAATCCTCCTCGCATAATTTTTACCCGGCAAAACACGGATCAGATCGCGTATGTCCAAACCGACAAGAGCCGTGTTCAAATCGCCGAATGACAGCGTGCTCGTTTCCAGAAGATTATCAATGTGAACCGGTTCATCTGCAGAAAGCAGTGACCAAACCTTTCGTTCAGTGTCGCTTAAATCGATGGGGACAACCTCTTCCTGCCTCGAATCGTTTCTGCCGTTTGCCTTTTCGATCTTCGGCGGCAGAATTTCCGCTGCAATTTCGCTAGGCAATTCTGCAACTACGTCTTGCCACTGCTGTACGAGCTTGGCGCCGGACTTAATCAAATAATTCGTGCCGAACGAGTTTCTGGATGTAATGTTTCCCGGCACGGCCATCACTTCGCGGTTTTGCTCCATCGCCAGACGCGCGGTTATCAAAGAGCCGCTCCTCTCGGACGCTTCGACGATCACAATTCCTAAACACAGCCCGCTTATGATTCGATTTCGGTAAGGAAAGTTGTCTTTCAACGGCGGCGTGCCGAGCGGGAACTGCGAAACGACCGCACCGCCGGATTTTAATATTTCCGCGACAAGCCTTGCATTTTCCTTTGGATAAACACCGTCAATCCCGGTTCCAAGCACGGCAATCGTCCTGCCGCCGCCGCGAATCGCCCCGCGATGCGCCGCCGTATCGATCCCGCGTGCGAGCCCCGAAACAATGCATATCCCGCGTGACGCCAGATCACGCGCGATCATCTCCGAAGCATTCTCTCCGTACGTCGAACACATCCGCGAACCGATCACCGCCACGCACGGCAAATCGAAACACGCCTGCCAATCGCCTTTGACATAAAGCGTTATCGGCGGATCTGCAATCTCACGCAAAAGCGCCGGATAACTGCCGTCGTCCAACACAAGAATATCGCCGCCCAGAGTCTTAACATCCGCTAGCTCGGCTTCCGCTTTTTCGTGAAACTCACGTTTTATAATACTCTCTATAGATTCCGGCCGAATACGCAGCGACTCGAGCTGCGTCCTTCGCGCATGAAAAACATTCCCGGCCGACCCAAAACTTTCAAGCAATTTAGTCGCCGCCCTCGGCCCGATACCGGGCGTCATGTTTAAAGAAATCCAATCAATCATATTTTGGATTTTAGATTTTGGATTTTGGATTCGCCATTACGATTCGATCTTAGGGTTTTGATAGACGAAACCGTCATCGCTACAATCTCATTTATATCGTTTACTAAAACTGACAGTTTCTTTTCACTGACAATATCCGATTCAATCAAAAGTTCCAACCAGTATATCGCTTCATCGGCTTCTTCTTCGACAATTGCCATCTTGTGCAAAACATCCGCAGTAGATTTTCCTCTACACGCCGCCCGGTAATTCGCACCAACAGATGTTGCAGAGCGTAAAAGCTGTTTCCCAATTATCTGAGCGCTGTGAGAACTTGGAAGCGTTTCTACTAAACGAATAACTCTTAACGCAATGTCCTTAGTACGATTCTTAAACTCTAACTCTGTCATCTTTACTATCAATCTAACATTTGAATTCGCTCTCTAATACAAAATCTAAAATCCCAAATCCAAAATCGATTTGGCGGAGGCGTGTGGGAGTCGAACCCACCTGAGCTTGCTCTCACAATCTCACAAACGGTTTTGAAGACCGCGCCCATCACCGGACAAGTTGCGCCTCCGTTCAAAGGTGTACTTATTTACAATACAAGTATAATGCGGAGCCGGTTTTCAACTTCATTCATCGTCCTTGCCGTTACTTTGCCAAGTCGTCGCCCGAATCTTTGAATTGATATTGACCGGACATCTTCGCACTTAATATAACTTGCTACATTTAATCCGCCTTCGGGTGGCGAAACCGGAACGTGCGAACGAATGCCTTTGTGTTTTGACGTGATTGGAAGAACCACGACTAATTCAGCGTGGCTCTGATTAAACAAATCATCAGAAATAATCAAAGCCGGTCTAGTTCCGGATTGCTCTCTGCCAATTGTTGGGTCAAGCGTCGTTAGCCAAATCTCGCCTCTCAACGGTAGGCTCATTTGGTTTCCGCTCCGTCAAGCAGAGTTTTGTCCCACAATGAGCGTTCCTCCAGTTCTTCCTGCCAGGCCTGTGAATCTTCCTTTAGAGTTTTAAAGTCCTGGCTCAACCCATCCAAGAATCTTCGTCGCCGATATTGTTCAATTGCCTCATCAATGATGCTTTGCATAGATTCTCCAACTTCAGACGAAAGATTGCGGAGAATTTGATGCGTTGTATTGCTGATTCTGACCTGTGTTCCTGCCATAATCGAACCTCCTACACACATAGCATATCGTTAATCAGGATGGCAGTCAACAAATCTGTCAACAGTTTTGTGCTCAGTTTAATAACTCCATTCGCAAACTAAAAGAGATAGTTCTGCTCCTCACTGGGAGATCGGCATCAATGCTAGCAATGTCGCACGTTTTGCAATATCGCTCACTAAAATGTGTTCTTCTAATGTATGTGCGCCGTCGCCGGTGATTCCCAGACCATCTAAAACAGGAACGCCCAAAGCCGCGACGAAATTACCATCCGAAGCGCCGCCGACCTGCGTTTCGCCGAGTTCGTAATCGAAGCTTGCGGCGGCTTGTTTTGCTTTTTCATATAAAGAAACAACCGCGTCAGTGCGTTCCATAGGCGGGCGATTAAC
>JACDAY010000293.1 GCA_013695195.1 Blastocatellia bacterium
CCGTCCGCGCCGGCAAACCGCGTAAGTGAAATTCGCAGCTTTTCGCATACGCGCTCCGCTTCGTGCTCATCGGCTGCGGACAGTCTCGCTGCTTCCACGGACAGTAATTGCCGGGCCAGGTCTCGTACGGATGTGGACGGTGTTTCCATCTAATGTATAATGTATCAAGATAGCGGGTTCAGCATATTTTATACCTTGTTGAACGCGAAAATACAAACCAGATTTTGCTGCGCCGGCATTGTTCATGGAAAAGAGATTTTGCCGAGTCGCGTAGCGACATATTGAATTTAGCCGTAGTTCAACTCACGGAATGCCGAACACGAACCCTCGTGGCGTCAGCGACGCCTGAAACAAATCGTAAAGATTCAAACGTCGCTGACGCGACGCGATCCACATTTCTCGTCGACCGTGGGTTGAAACCCACGGCTAAATTCACACCGTCGCTATGCGACGAAAGGGCGGTAATTCAAACAACGATCTGTCATATCTAATATGAGCCTGAACATTCTCGACTTTAAAGTCTATATGCCCGCAAAGGATTTCGAAGTGTCCAAGCGGTTTTATCTCGAGCTCGGTTTTACGATGACCGAAGGCTGGGGCGGAACAGCCGACTTCACGCTCGGCGCCGCTCGTTTCCGGCTGCAGGATTATTATGTAAAAGATTGGGCGGATAATTTTATGATCGCCATTGCCGTGGACGACGCCCGCGCCTGGTGGCAAAAAGCACAAGATATGCTGGACGCCGGCACGTATAAAAACGTCCGGGTCAAAGCGCCCGAAGAAGTCGGTGACTCGCTCGTTTCCCACGTCGTCGATCCGTCCGGCGTGCTGCTCGCGTTCGTCCAATAAACCAAAACGTTCTCCGCAAGTTCAATCAATTTTAAAAGGCATTCTCTGGCACCAAAAATGCTACAATCGATCAGGTTCTAACGTTATATTGGAGGAATTATCAAATGTCGCTTATACACTGTCCTGAATGCGGACACGAAACTTCAACTTCTGCGGTTGCATGCGCAAACTGCGGCCGCCCGATTCATGCTCCCGCTCCTGTAATAGAGCGGAATGTGATCGTAGCCGATGCTCCACGGGAAGACGGAGGTTTTCCGCCTTGGGCATTTATTCCGCTTGGAATACTCGGAGCAGCGCTTTTGCTGATTCTCTTTTACGCAATGAGCCGGAATGATGATGATGCAAACAGCAACATCGCCATAAAGGTCGGGACAAACCGCTCTGCCCCCGATTCGCGTGACACCACGACGGTAACCGACTCATCGACCGGTACCGGATCACAGACAATTACTGTTCCGCCTACTGATACACAGACAATAACAGTGCCCGGCTCGCAAACCTCGGTTTCGAATCCGCCGGCGTCCGCCACCACCGGAACAGTTGTAATTGACGCCAAGGTAGCTTCCCGCACCGGAGCGCCGCAGGCAGTCAAAAACGAGAAATTCTATCTGCTCGACAAAGATCTGGAAAGCATTTTGAGCGATGCCGATCTCGACGCGATCGAGGGGCAAAGCCTGTCGAACAGCTTCGGGTTATCGGTAATGTACCCTGAGCGTTTCGGTGATTTTAACAGCAAAGCCTTGAGAGCGATAAAGGAACATATCAAATATACCGGCCAGACTGATGCGACCGGCAAGGCACAGCTCGGCGGAATCGCACCCGACAGTTATTACTTGTTCGGCATAACAAAGACAGGAAAAGGATTTGCTTTGTGGAGCTCGCCCGTTACTATCAATACCGGGCAAAACGTACTTAATCTGAGCCCGCAGAGCGTTACGGAAATGGGAGCGGGTTAATTCGATTTCGAAAAAAAAGAAAAGGCGGCCTGCGGGCCGCTTTTTTATGTTAAATAGATTGGTGGAGACGAGGGGGATCGCACCCCTGACCTCTGCAATGCCATTGCAGCGCTCTCCCAGCTGAGCTACGTCCCCAGAATGTTAATGCCGGGTGAGACGGCAAACTTTGAATTTAACGAAAATAAACTTTTGCGTCAAGCGGCTGGTACTTCCGGAATAACTGATAGCTGATAAGTGATAACTGATAATTCTGAACTTGATGTTTACCTTCTTAATTATCAGCTATCAGCTATCAATTATTCCGAAATGTTTCTTATTTCCCCTTGAATACAGCCTTACGTTTTTCGAGAAATGCGGCGACGCCTTCCTGTTTGTCCTCAGTTGAGAAACAGATCGCAAAAAGGTCTACTTCGCGCCGAAGGCCTTCGTCCAGATTCGATCGAGCCGCGAATTTTACGGCTTCCTTGGCCAACTGTAGGGCGATCGGCGCTTTCTCGGCGATTTTGGCCGCAAGCTCCATAGTTTTTTCTTCCAATTCTTCGGCCGCGTAAATATGATTGACAAGCCCGAAATTTAGCGCCGTTTGCGCATCGATCATATCGCCGGTCAGAATCATCTCCATCGAACGCCCCTCACCGATCAGATTTGTCAGCCGCTGCGTTCCGCCGCCGCCGGGAATAATACCCAGATTTATCTCCGGTTGGGAAA
The DNA here is from genome assembly GCA_013695195.1 of Blastocatellia bacterium. Lineage (GTDB taxonomy): Bacteria > Acidobacteriota > Blastocatellia > Pyrinomonadales > Pyrinomonadaceae > OLB17. The sequence continues at coordinate 2,514 of JACDAY010000293.1, forward strand.
ACCTCGCGTTTTCACTCGCCAGGCGCAGGTCGCAGGCAAGTGCCAACTCGTTTCCGCCGCCGAGACAAAATCCGTTTACCATCGCTATCACCGGCTTTGGAAACGCGTCGATCGAATTAAAAAAAGTTTTTTCGTAAAAAGTATTTCGCTGCGTTACCGGCGTCTGGCCGCCAAACTCGTTTATGTCGGCTCCGGCGATAAAAGATTTTTCGCCCGCGCCGGTGATAACCAGAACACGAACCGAATCGTCACGTTTCAATTCATCCAGGGCCGCTACGCCCTCGGTATGAACCAGTTTATTCAGAGCATTGAGCTTATCGGGGCGATTGATCGTAAGAATCGCGACCTTATCGCGTCTTTCTATTGTGATCGTTTCGTAATTCGGCATAAAAAATGTACGAAAGGCTGTTACCCTGTCGCCGTAATACAGACTAACAGTCTGTTTACGGATTATTATTCCTCGAGGCCTTCGACCACATTATCGTCGGCGATCCACGCTACAAATAGACGGAGCCAACTGTCCTTTTGCTCTATAATCGCAACGCCTACGCGCGATGTTCCGTAATTCGCGGCAGACAGACGCACGACCTTTGCCTTGACCTCCACCGGAACGCCGTCCGGCCGATGCGATCGGATATTAAGGCTGTCGCCCTGATCGATCTTTTGGTTTAATTGAAACAAAGCTCCCAATGTGGAAATGTCGTCCGTTTCGGTAGGTTCACTCCACGCCGCGCCGTCTTCATCTCTGCCGGACACCACGATCGGAAGGCGCAGAGCCATTCTAAGAGCAAAGCGTTTTTCCTCAAACTGTGGCTGCATATTGGTCAACATTTCGCTGTTAGAAAAGGCAAAGGTAAATCAAAATAGTTTAACACGCTTGGAATGCAAACTTCCATTGCATTCACACGGCTCTTTCGGGAAATGATCTTGCCGTTCCGGTATTCGACTATATAACCGCGCGATAGTTATACTATATACGTAGTAAGTATTTCAAATTATGGATATGTTACAAAATACGGTGCAGCACAAAGTTGTAATTCTCGGCTCCGGGCCTGCAGGATTGACTGCCGCCATTTATGCTTCGCGTGCCCAGCTTGACCCGGTCGTTATAGACGGCCCCCAGCCGGGCGGACAATTAACGATAACCACAGACGTCGAAAACTATCCCGGCTTTGCAACCGGAATTATGGGGCCGAATCTGATGACGGAATTTCGGGCACAAGCGGAAAGATTCGGCACTAAAATCATTAATGTTTGGATCGATAAAGTCGATCTGTCTAAGCGGCCGTTCACTCTTTATTGCAAGGAAAGCGAGGATAGCGACGAAATTACTACGATCATCAAAGCCGAGACACTGATTATTTCCACGGGTGCGTCCGCAAAATGGCTCGGAATTCCCGGTGAAGCTCCCGTACCCGAAGGATTAGGCGGAAACGGCGTTTCGGCGTGCGCGACCTGCGACGGATTTTTCTTCCGCGAAAAGCCGATCGTGGTCGTCGGCGGCGGCGACACTGCGATGGAAGAGGCGCTTTTTTTGACCCGCTTTGCGTCAAAAGTAACGCTCATCCACCGCCGCAACGAATTCCGGGCATCGAAGATTATGCAGGATCGCGTTCTCAACCACGAAAAGATCGAAATCCTCTGGAATACGGAAGTAAAGGAAATTCTCGGCTCAAAGGAAACAGGCGTCGAAAGCATACGCATTGGGAATGTCGAAACAAGGGCGGAGAGCATGCTGCCGACCCAGGGTGTGTTTATAGCCATCGGCCACAAGCCGAATACCGGCCTTTTTAAAGGTGTGCTCGAAATGGACGAAATTGGCTATCTCAAAACCGAGGGGCGAACGATGAAAACCAATGTCGAAGGCGTATTCGCATGCGGCGACGCTCAGGATTCATACTACCGCCAAGCGGTTACTGCCGCCGGAACAGGCTGCATGGCCGCGATCGACGCGGAGCGGTTTTTGGTCGAGAATACAGTGGAAGTAGAAAAGAATACCGCTACAAATTGGTAAGACTTGTGCCATAACATGTTAAAGCTCGCCGGATATTATGCGTATATTAAATCTGAGAAAGTTTTGAACTGAGAATCTATGCCGATTTACGAATATCAATGTCAGGATTGTAAAGTACATTACGAGAAACGACGCTCCATATCCGAAGGGCCGCTGCTTATTTGTGAAAAATGCGGCGGAAGACTCGAAAAACAAGTTTCCCTTTCCGGGTTTCAGTTTAAGGGCGAAGGCTGGTATGTAACCGACTACGCCGCCAAAAAAGGGCCGGCAGTCGAAAAATCCGAAGCATCAGAAAAGACAGAAAAGGACTCGTCGGGCAAATCTGCCGAAAAGCACGAAAAAAGTACCACAGGTGAATCAACCGCAAAGATGGATAATGCATCAAACAAAAAAAGCGATGCGCCTGCCGTGTCTAAAACGGAAAACACCGCGAAGAAAGAATAGGATGAACTCTCTCTTATCAAGATCATTGTGCTCAAGCCTTTGCATGCTGCTTTTCGGCGTTTGTGCTTTTGCGCAATCACGGCACAGCTCTCGAACAACCGATCTCGAGGGCTCGATTCTAAGCGTTACGGCATGGCGTACCGACAACAAGACCGAACCGCTCAAGATTGAAAATTTTTACCTGTACGAAAACGGGATAGAGCAAAAGATCAAAGGCTTCAGTTACGATCCTTCACCTTCGAAAATAGTCCTGCTCGTAGATAATTCTCAAACATTGCCGACCGATATTGAAAAGTTAAAGAAAGCGGCAATGGAGTTCGTTTACGAGATTTTCGACGGCGACCAGCTTTTCGTTTTGGCTTTCGACGAAAAGGCCGAGATAGTGCAGGAATGGACGGACGATGCGAAGAAACTCGAGGTTTCGCTCGCCACGTTTCGCAAAAAAGGCAACCCGTTTTTGTTTGACGCTTTAAGCTCGACGGTCAGTGAGATTTTGCTTCCTCTGATGCCGGGAACACGCAAAACAGCGGTCGTTGTTATCGGTGACGGGCTTGACCGCGGCAGCAAAACGCCTTTCGACAAGATACTGAATGAGCTACAAAATCAAAACATAACAGTTTATTCACTCCAGATCCCCGACCGCACCGGCGGAGCCTATCGGCGCGATCAGCCCAAAGCCGGCACCGTCATAACACAACTGACCGAAGGCACCGGCGGTAAAATCTTCCAATTGGACGAAGCCCAGACAGCGGCCAAGTTTATCTGCGACGAGCTTCGCCGAAACCGCTATCTACTTTCGTATCTGCCTATTAATATGTCTACTTACGACGCGCGAAGAGTCTTTCTCGTCGCTGACGAAGGAATTGGAATTCGCACAAAAAACGCGCAGCCGCCAAATGTAAAATAGAAGTATGCGATTCCAAAGATTGGGAAGGGTAAGATTTATTACACAGCAACGGGAGCGGCAATTTTTTCATAAGATTGATAGCCGATCAGATTCAAGTTCTCGTATTTAAAATTCAATAAGCCTTCCAATTCTTTCAGATTTTCTGCATCCACAAATTCCAGTTTCGGCAACTCCTTGGGCTCGCGTGACAAAAGCTCTTCTACCTGTTCGAGGTGATTCTGATAAATGTGCAAATCGCCGAACGTGTGGATAAATTCGCCGACGCTTAATTCGCAAACATGAGCAACAATGTGCGTAAGGAGCGCATAGCTGCTGATGTTAAACGGCACCCCGAGAAACGCGTCGGCACTCCGTTGATAAAGCTGGCAGTGCAGCGTTTTCCCGTTTTCGATCTTGAATTGAAAGAGCGTATGACATGGCGGCAGGGCGACTTCATCGCACGTTTCCGGATTCCAGCCGGTAACAATGAGCCGCCGCGAATTCGGGTTCTTTTCGATTTCATTTAGCAAACGCGCGATCTGATCTACCCCGTTCATTTTCGGATATTCGCCGCCGAACGATCGCCACAAATAGCCATAAACAGGCCCGAGATCGCCTTCATTACGGCCAAACTTGGCGGTCTGTTCCGGCGTCGCCCATTCATCCCAGATATCCACGCCGCGCATCTTTAAATTCTTCTCATTCGTATCGCCGCTAAGAAACCAGAAAAGCTCTTCGGCAACCCATCGGAACGGTACACGTTTGGTCGTAACTATCGGGAAACCTTCGCGCAAATCAAACCGCGTTTGATAGCCGAATGCCGAAATTGTGCCAACACCTGTTCGGTCATCGTGCCGCACGCCGTTTTCCAAAATATGTCGTAAAAGTTCGTGGTATTGCAGCATGTGATTTGTGGAATATTCAACTAGAAGTTACCATAATTCGTTTATGACGCGAAAATTGGAAGTTAGTTTTAATAGTCCTCAATGCGGTTGGATGTCGATCGGTTTTGACGACGGCATAAGTGAATTTCATACGACAACGGCGTACGCACCGCACACATTCGCTTTGCCCGAGCTTTTACATATATTGTCAGCTCTGTTGGATCCGACGTCGTCGCAAAGCGAGTATTTATTAAAATGGAACCGCGATCCGGAAGAGTTCGATTTTCGTTTTCTGCGTGAAGGCAGCAACTTGCTTTTGGAGATATATCAATACCCGACCGACGAGCGCGATAACGCTGTTCGTGAACTTGTTTTTTCGCATAAGGGCAGTATTCAAGATGTCTGCGATTCTTTTCACGAAACATTCACACAGCTTTACGCTGACCGTGAAACTGACGAATTCGAGTTTAA